>CAYRMV010000212.1:0-4245 GCA_964425255.1 uncultured Flavobacteriales bacterium | reverse complement strand
CGCTTCAGTTTACCACAACAGGTGCTGCACAGATCACCGTGAATGAAGATCCGATTGAAATGGAAGCCGCTCCTGAAACGATTAGTGCCTTGTCACTTGAGGATTCCGAAGTTCATGAAATTTCTGTAAATGTTTATCCAAATCCAACAAATGATCGTGTAACCATTGAATCCAATATGGATAATGCCCTGTTGGTGATTTATGATGCTCTTGGCTCTGTGATTTATAAGGGAGAAATAGATGCGAGTTATGAATATTCATTGGCTCATGCACAACCAGGAGTTTACTTGTTCGAGGTTCGTTCTATAAATGGAACAGTCACCAAGCGCATAGTAAAACAGTAAATGGTATAAAGTATACTTAAAATCCGATCTCGAAAGGGGTCGGATTTTTTATTACAGCCTATTTTTTATTCCATGAAAGGTATAGTGTAGGAGATAATAGACCGATTTTATCCAGCTTAATTTTTCTACTTTTTTGTAGACATGCCATTGAAAGGTTGCAGCTTTGAATTTGTTGCTAGATATGGAATCATTGCGCACAAGATAGACGGTTAACGGTTCGTCTAAACCATAGGCATAATCCACTTTCTTAAGTAAATTCAGCCATAAAGCATAGTCCTGGCGTTTGCGAATATTAGGAAATTGAATGTGATCGAATTGTTGCGTATCGAGCATGACACTGGAACATCCAATGGAACACGTTTTTAACAGATCCGTATAATTGACCGCAGGTTTGGCTTTTATCTCTCCAACAATATGACCTTCTTTTTGTCTTAAATAGGTGGTATAAGTAAAAGCATAATTATGCAACAATTGAAAGGCCAGCTGATTTTCTAATTTGAATGGTTTCCACAGATCATCGCTGTCTAAAAAACATATAAATCTACCTTTCGAAGCTTGAATCCCGTTATTTCTACTTACAGCCGCTCCGCTATTTGCCTTGTTTGAAATCAATCGGATCCTTGCATCTTGCAAGTATTTTTCTTTGATTATTGCTACGCTTGCATCTGTAGAACAGTCATCAATTAAAATCAACTCCCAATTAGAGTAGGTCTGAGCTAGTATTGAATTTATTGTATCTTCTATGTAATGCTCACAATTGTAAACAGGAGTAATGATTGACACCAGATCAGAGTGAGTAGACATTGTCATTTTATCAAGCTTTCGATAATTTGTGGTTTACCGGATTTGGTTGGAAGAATTTCCTGAACCTCCCTCCATTCAATTGCGATTGTTTCCTTCAACTCGTCTTGTATCCGCTTCTCAATTCGTTGTTTGGCATTGGGATCAAACGATGTGGCAGGAATGAATTCAATCTCTATTCCATCCACGTTTCTTTGTATGATTTTGAATTGTTTGAAACTAGGTTCCAACTGAAAGATTGCTGTGAAAAAATGGACGATCATATGACCTCCTTTTTTTGTTCTAACAATATCTGTATCTCTTCCAATAATGCGCTCGAGCAGTGGGTAATTTAATTCGCGATTTTCCGGATATTTTTCACGAGGCAATTTCACCGCTAGATCTCCTGTATAATAGCGAATAAAGGGCATTCCTATAGTATCCAATCTTGTTACAACCACACGACCGAGTTCACCATCACGTACATCGTTTCCATTTTCATCAAGTATTTCCAAATGTACGTGCGGACTCATGATATAATAATAAGGCAGGTCTTTTTGTGCGGCGATCATTATACCTTCTGAGCATCCGTAAGTGTCAGATATTTTACAATGAAAAGCACGTTCAATTTCTTCTTTGTAATGCGGAAACAATTTATCTCCCCAAGAAACTGCGGCATCAAATTTTAACGTATTTAGGTTTGCTTCATTTGCCGTTTTAGCCAATACATACAGCGAAGATGCATAACCGGCTAAAAAAGCATTTTTACGCTGCTGATTATTCTTTAGAATTTCTAATGTTTCTGACTCTGAAAGACCAAATGCTAAGGTGTAGTTTGTTCGAAGCACTAAGTCCTTGAGTTTTTTTAGTCTTCCACGATCTTTACCCATTCCTGTTTGCAAAATGGGTTGACCGATTTTCCAGCCTGACCATTCCCACCAAAGCATTTGAATCGCGCGTATGGTATCGAGTGAAGATCTGTCCATATAAGTGGTCGCATGAATTCCACTGGAACCGCTCGATTCCTTTTTGATCAATTGATTCAATGGCTTAGATGTCAGTTGATCGATATGCGCGTTGATTTCTTGTTTTGTCATGATCGGAAAGGTTTTTAGCCATTCTTGTGGACTTAAACCGCGATCATTTTTAAATGTATTGTAATAAGGAACTTTTGATACTGCCTCAGACAGTAAATGCTTTAAATTATTGTCCGATAGTGCTTGAATATTTTCTTCCGATTGTTTACCGATTCCACGCCATTGTTTCAACTGTTTCATGACGGTAGAGCCAGATAACAGATCACCTAATGGTAAAATAAAATGTTCTATACTCAATCTGTACATACTATGCGTCTTTCGAAAGTAGTTGTTTCCATTCTTTTTTTACTTCTGACCAATCAAAAGTACTTGCTTTTATTCTACCCGCTTTCACCATTGCCTCACAAACTTCGGGATGTTCCAATGCAAAAACAATTTTTTCGGCCATTGCAACAGGATCGTTGGAAGGTACTAGGAATGCATCTTTCAATTCATCTACCAAAAAAGGTACTCCACCAACATTTGTTGAAACGATGACCAACCCCAATGCCATTCCTTCAATGATACTAACCGGTGTATTATCGATTACAGGGTTTGAAAGCATGAAATCAGTTTGTTCTGAAAGTTTGATCCAAGCTGCTTTTGGCATTTTAGGATGAAGAATAACGTTGTTTTGTAATTGGTTCTGATCAATAAATTGAATGATTTCATCATAATGTGTCTCCGTTTTACTTCCAACAAAGTGCAGTTTCAGTTCCGGATATTGTTCTTTCAATAACAGGATTGCTTTCAATGTCATCAATGGATTGTATGGCGTATCAAATCCTCTTAAAGCAATGAAAGTAGGAGAGAAGTGTTGTTTTTCTTTGAATGGATAGTTGTTCAGTTCAATGATATTCGGGATAAAAAGTGTAGGGATACCTTGTTGATCGAAGAATTGTTTGAGGTAATTGGATGGAGCAACAATGGCATGTGCTCTTGTGAACGTATTTCGCATTGAGGATTCATTGATCTGAAAACGTTGAGGTAAATTACCTCCATGCAAGATAAAAATGTATTTCTTTTTAAAAAGTTGAGCTAAAAAAGCAATGGTTTGTGCATAGATATAAGCTCGAGTAGAATATACATCGACCAATAGGTAATCAGCTGTTCTTCCTTTTCGAAAAAACAACATAATCATTGACAGCAAACGAAGGATTTGGTTTTTCTGTTTGGATGCAGAATGAACTTCAGCAAATTCACCAAACAAGGGCTCCAACGTTTCAAGCATACTTTTAGAAGCTTTGTAGGAGGAAGTTTTGTTCCCAAAGTAAAGAATGTTCAGATTTTTATTTTCCATTGTGAATTATTCTGCCTGGTACGCCAATTATAGTTGCGTTTTCGCTAAAACAACTTCGTACAACACAGGCTGAAGCACCAATTTTTACGCCTTTACAGATGTGAATTGGACCCAACACAACTGCATTTGCTCCAAGTTCGATGTTGCTTTCGAGAAAGATGTCACCATTTTTTAATTGATGTTTTGCCCCAATTACATTTCCACCAGTTAATGTCAAATTTTCACCTATTACAGAATGGCCAGAGATCACAACTCCCATTGACGGATGTAACACCGATAAGCCACCTTTAATATCCGCATTATAATTGATATCTAAATTCGAATAGGCTTGAAGTATATTAATCAATGGAACGTAAAGGATGCGAATTACCTTGTAAAATGGCCCTGTTATTAAAAACAAGCTTCGTTCTATTCTATAAATGAATATTCCCCAAAAAACGCGGTTAAAAGGAAGTATAATTATCCGGAATTTTTGTTTGCCTAAGATTCGATTGATGTCTTTTAAAAAAAATCTCAATTGCGTCATAACGTTAGCGATTTAATTGATTCAATTAAAAGATTGGTCTGTGATTCAACGGTGTTATCACGCACCAAATCAAAACCGTTCTGAACCAGTTGATTACGCAAAGTAGAATTGTTAATCAATTCGTCTATTGCTTTAGCAATTGCCTCTGTGTTCTTGGGAGGAACCAGGAGAGCGTGCTTGCCGTTTTTTAAATATAGCGGAATTCCTCCAACATTTGTA
>CAYRMV010000211.1:0-4251 GCA_964425255.1 uncultured Flavobacteriales bacterium | reverse complement strand
GAAACATCAAAAAGAACCCGATTTGTCTGTCGGGTTGTGTCGTCATAGCCTTGCCGCTAACGTTTTGCAGATACACGCCGGCGGATTTTTGGAGCACCAACTGTCTATACCCACAAAAGTTTATTTAAAGATACAATGTTTATTAGCACGCCGCAAATCAAAATCCGCTTTAGCGGGCAACTTGTCAGCGCGCGTGCGATGACCTAGTCTGCCCGCTGGCGTGTATGTGCTGTTATAAGTAGTGCGCCACACACAGTTTTTCTGTCGGTGTCCGCTTACCAATGAAGGTCAAGACCGCCTAATGTAAAGCCAAGAACAAAAGCATAAACGTCTTGACTAAAATTACGAGAAGTACTTTTAACTTCATTGTTGTTTGTGTCCTTGTCTATATAGTAACCATACCCTTTTGTTTTTAAGTAAACAAATTCAGCCCTCAATTGCATATATAACCGAGCGTGTTTTATTTTTGAGTTTTGGTTTCTAAAAAACCAACGTAAGCTTGTGCCCGCTTTGAAGCCATTGGAATTAGTGTTGTAAAATTTGTATTCGCGTTTAAAGGAAGAACTATTTGTCTGGTCTGTGAAATCAACGTTAATTGAAGGATAATAGCTTTCAATAGTATATAAAAAGTCAGCGTACGGCAGAATAACAACTTTTTTATAAGGGATGAAACCGACCAAGCCTGCTTTGAAAATTCTGAACTCATAGCCGTCGGTAAATGGAGATTCGCCAGTGTGATTATTGTTTGGGGCAAAACTAACTTGGTAGTCAGGAATATGATTTTGAAATTCATTTCTAATTTTATTTTGGTTTATGTTACCACTAACGAAGTCAAAGCCCGTTTCAATTCCAATTTTATCTTTAAAAATCGCTTGTAAGTCCATATGAAAGCCACCAAAGCCTTTGGTCGTATTCGTAAGGAGAAAGGATGATGATTCGGGCATGTCCGTCTTTGTATTTGCACCCCAATAGCCATAGCCAAACTGAAAAGGGCTTATGTCAAGCCTGAAAGAAGATCTAATGGTGTCTTTAGCAAGATACAAAGTCTGCGCTTTGAAATGTTGAAGCGAAAATACAATTGGCAATAAAAAAAATATTCGTCTCATTTGTCATTAGTCCGGGTGTTGTCCTGGCGCATTACTTATAACGTTCCGCAAGCAGGCGACTTGCCCACCTTTCACGTCCCGATAGCTATCGGGATCGTTTTACCGAAGATATTATTTTCTGTTTACAAATTGATTGAATAGAGAAGTAAGATGGTAAACTTCCCCGTTTTTGAAGCCTTCCCAGTTTCCTGCAAATTTCGTTTGTCAGTCCGTCAAACTGTGTCGTTGTGAGCGGTCGTCCTAATTCATTCTTTTATTTTTTTATTATTTTTTTAGTAGAAATGTTATCTGATTTGTCTATTATTTTGACAAAATATAGCCCGACAGGAAGATGACTAATATCTACTTGATTTATATTGTTTTCTTCTAAAGACTTTATCATTTTACCAGTATGGTCGTAGAGTTCAATTTTCTTAATATTTTCAATATCTCCCGAAAAATTAAATTCTCCACTTGTTGGATTAGGAAAAATATCAATAAAAGTCATGTTGTTATTCTCGTCAAGTCCTAGTGTAGAATTATTAAATTTGGCAATAAATGCGTCTGTAAATCCTCCAACTACTGGATAACCATTTACAATGTTTCCGTCAAAATTAATATTATCTTGAATTAGAGTACCACCAAAAACAATATCATCACTGTTGGATAAATCCATATTCACAGGTGACATTCTGAATGTACTTCCAGCTTGTCTTGACCAAACAAAATTATTGGAAGTTGTATCAAACTTTACAAAAAATGATTTTCTAGCATTTTGTGTGATACAACCATTTGTTTCGGCTCCACAATCAGAATTTGGAAGTATTACTCCATTAGCAATTTCAACAGGTTGTATATAAGATCCTAAACCGATAATATTACCATTAGTGTCAAAAGCTATATCATTCATGTCAATTGAATAATTATACAAATCATTAGATGTTTTTAACCATAATCTATTTCCCACACTATCAAATTTAGCCAAAAACATAAATGAGTCTCTGCGGTAATTTTGACTATTTCCTCCATTAGGGTCAACAACATAAGGAGCAAATATAGTTGAACTACCAAAGCTTAAGTTAAAGTCTTGAAAAGTTTCCCATAAGCCAGGAATTGCACCACAAATATAAATATTACCTTGATTATCAATTAACGACTCACTAACACCTAGTGAAACATAATAATCAAAACCAATATTTATTCCTGAATATGTACTTAGTGTAGTTGCCCAAATTCCATTACCGGTATTGGCATCAATTTTGGCTAAAAATCCAGGCTGGGCTTCTAAGTTAATTGGATTATTGAAAACAAAATTACCAATATTAACAGTCGCTGCTCTAGCAGTACCAGCAATTGCAATAACATTATTTTCATTGATGTTAAATTTTGAATAACTCTTAGTATCAAAACTTTTTAAACCTGACAGCCATGCAACATCTCCGGAAGGATTTAATTTTAACATAAAGTAGTCTTCTTTATATTGATTGGTATTGAAGACACCACTACCCGTTACTGAAAAATTATCTACAAACATTGTTTCTCCAAAGAAAAAACCTAAACAATAAATATTGTCCAAATGATCTACTTTTACTTGACGCATAGTAATACCGTTTGGACCAATATTTAATGGATAAGTCCCTAAATTAACATCGATAGGTTTAGTCCATATATGTTGCCCATTAGGATTTAGTTTTACTACAAATCCTTTAGCTCTGTTTGGAAATTGACCTATTGGGTGTGGAAGAGGAATACTTCCTAACATAGCATCATAAGATCTAGTACTAATTACGAGTATGATATTATTTTGACTATCGGTATCTACCGATTGTATATTTTCAAAATAGCCGCCGGATGTTTTTAAGTACCACAATAGCGTACCTGAAGAACTGTATTTTGCAATATAAGAATCAGACCATCCATAATCTGGCGTGTAACCACCATATTCTGCTGCAGGCGGAGATTGAGGTAGTATATTGCCTTGAAGATTAAATTCTAATCCTTGATACCCTCTTGTAGTTCCAATTTCAATTACATTTCCTACTTGGTCGACAGCAACCCCATTACCAGAATCGTTTAATCCTGAGTAATTAATTTTCCCCCATGAAAAAGTTGGAGCTTGTGAAAAGCTAGTTATGGAAATAACTAATGTAAAAAAGTAAATAATTTTTTTCATAATGTTTATTTTATATTTAATGTAAAACAATCTTTTTAGACTCAACCCTACCGATTACAAAGGTAATTTGATATTACAGGATTTTACTCTGGATAATTTGCTCCAACCATTCTTTTGATATTTCTTTTCGATTTATTGGATCAATTGAAGAAGGGTAGTGTCTATTATCTTCATCTTCTTTAATTCCATAAATTATCAAGCCTCCATCAGAATTTGCGAAAGCAGAAACATCTTTTGAAATTTCATTAGTTTTCTTATCATTCCTTTGCAATGCATCTGAAGCCTTATAATCTAGGTTAAGATTTTCTTCAATTTTGTTAGAAATGAAATTGTTAATATCTTCTATTTTCATTTATGCGGTTGTTTTTTAGCATTGCAGGTAACGGTTCTCAACTAGGAGACGCGGGCTTCTTGGATGTGGTTGTTCAGCCCGTGGCTTTTAGTTGATGTTATCTGCATTCTTATCTTCTTCGTCTTTAGCTTTTTGAATTGCATCTTGTCTTGCTTTCTGTTCGTCCTTCTTTTTTTGTTGTTCCTCTCTGTTTTTTCTAGTTTCCTCTTGTTTCTTCTTTCTTTCTTCTTCCTTCTTGTGTTGTTCTTCTTCAAATTTTACTTGAATTTCTTGAAGATTCTCCAATTCCTTCAAAATATCTTGTTCAGCTTCGGAAGGGCTTTGATCGGAGTATGCATCCCTCAAAAGTTTTCCATATTTAATTTTTGCATATCTGTTTTCAGGTGTAGATTCGATCAATTTAAATAGATCAAATCTAATTTGACGCGACTTTAATTCTGTAAATAATAAAGTATAAACATCTTCAAAATCTTTATGACTGGATTCAGAAAGGCCTTTAAAGTATTTGTTTACTTCCTTTGCGAATTTACTTAGCCCGACTTCGTATATAACTGAGGTGAAATCTTTGGTCGTTTTAATTATATCATTTTCAAAAGTGCCTCGTATTAATTGGTCAATGACAATAGAAGTATCATTCTTCA
>CAYRMV010000210.1:0-4253 GCA_964425255.1 uncultured Flavobacteriales bacterium | reverse complement strand
AATAAGTAAATTTAGCAATAGAAATCCCCGCCTGCGCCAAGCGCCGGACCGTTATAAGCTATATATACCCAAACCAGAAATAGCGTGTCGAACAATTTGATTTTTTCTAATGTCCTTTATACCCAGATGATTAAAATTATGAACCTAATACCAATATTGCTTTTAATACTGGGATGTCAGAATCCAAACAGTAACACAAAACATTATCATGAAAATAAATTTGGAAAAATTGATTTTATTCAGGGTGTTTATAAAAAAACACCTGACACGATCTTATACACTTCCAAGTTATCTAATTTTCAATCGAAAATAATTATAAGACATGGTGTTTATCCAGATTTGTATCGAGACAAAATTTGTTTTGTGGATCAAAGAAAAGATACTAGTTTTTTATATTTAATCGATCCAAAAAGCATTCAAACTGATTCAATTAAACTAACCATTAATGTATTGAGTACCTCATGGTATTATGAGTTAAACAATTATCTGGTTATAAAGGATTACGATAAGTTTATTCTATTTAATTCAAATGACAATCACATAGAGGCATTCGAAAAATCAATTGAATCCATTTACATTACGCCTGATAACATCATGTATTTTGTAGAAGAAAATGATCATAATTATAAATCGATGTCTACCTATGAGTTGAAATGTTTGGATCTCAATAATAAAATTACTACGACGCTTTCTTCATTTGAAGAAAGTAGTTTATGCGAATATTATAATGATCTAAAAGGATGGAATGGAATGGAAATTAATGAAAATGTGATATTTATCAAAACCATGAATTCGATTTTGGCTATAGATAAAACGAAAGGAACTATATTAGATAAGTTTACTGAACAAATGATGACTGATTTAATTTCAAAAGACAAAAAAAAGGTAGTCTTTTATTCGGATAAAAAAATTACGTTTTCAATGAAAAAACTCAAGTTTATTTGAGCTTCAGACCTATTATAAAGAACAAATGAAAGCTCCAAATCAAATTAATACAGCTTATAACAGCAAACAAGAGCAAGCGGCAAACGTACTATGTTTGCTAGCCGCCTAGCTCCTGTTTGCCAACCGTTATGTGCCACTTTAAGACGACACCGAACAAATGATAAGTCCTTCAGATAAAGAATACAAACAGACGAAAAAAATCATGCTTGGCAAGGAAATCTTGAACCCTGATTTTAGACCTCTTGCTGACTTCATCGACAAAACATTCGGTGTAAAGACAATCAATATCGTGTATGACACAATAGACAAAGGCGCAAGACCAAGAATTGGAATTTATTTTGAGTATACACACGAAAAGCAAAGTTTCAATGAAAACAATGGTCATGTGAATTTTGACAGTAATAAACAAAAGTTAATTGCGGACAAATTCAGGCAGACAATAGTTGACCAAGGACTTATTAAGAATAAAGGACTTTTCGACTTCTTACGCAAACCAGAAAAACCTAAATATCAAACAGACAATATTTGGGTATACTATAGTGCATTCGAGCCTATAGCAAGAGTTGAAGCAAATGAAAGTGTTCCGCAAGACAAGGTTATGCAATTAAAAAAAGAATTAAATTGCCAAGAACTTTGGGAAATTTCAAGATGCTTTTCAGGTACAACTTTCTTTCTATATACTGACAAACAAGTCAAGCAATATGAGAATAGCGAAATGAGAAAAATTTGGGCTGATAAGTATTTTGACCTTTTAGAGCCATACAATGAGTTCGGATATTTTAAACGGGACAAATTCAATGTATATCTTGACAGCAAAGAAAATTTTGACAACAACTACCAAAGTAATTGGTATTACTATTACAAATGACAATAAAAGCAGCACATAACAGCAGCTACTCAAAAGTGGCGGTTCAGTGGTTAAATCAAGCTTTGTACTTCTATGAAAGTTTGTGCTTAACTGACAGTGAAGTGCTTCGAAATCGCCACCTTCGGGTAGCTGCAAAACGTTATGGTCAAGTTACCTAAACACTAAAATATGAGAGAACTTTTTGAACAGATTTCTAATTTAAAGGAAGAGTATGATGAAATCAGGAAAAAAAATAGGTTTAACGTAATAACCGCATTGCACAAAGAGCGTGACGAAGTTAACCTACATTCACGAATTATTTCATACTTACTCTGTCCAACCTCTGGGCATGGAATGGGTGATCTTTATTTAAAAATATTTGTTCGTGATATATTACAATTGAATGAAGGTCAATTTGATTTGAATAACATTTCAGTTGTACCTAATGAGATTAACAAAACAGAATACAAAGAAATTGACATTCTTCTCGCTAACAAAAGGACTAGTCAAGCAATCATCATCGAAAACAAAATTGATGCGAACGATAGTAATAATCCAGATAATATCGATGGTTATAAAGGTCAGTTGGAGCGCTACTATAGCACAATTACAACTGGAAAAGATAATTATGGGAAACCTTGTAAGGATTATCAGTCAAATCAGGTTTATGTTTACTACTTAACCATAAAAAATCAACCTCCAGGAGAAACTAGTATAGGAATTCTGAAAAATGAGCCTAATAGTTGGAATGAGAATCATGTTTTATCTTATGATTCGCATGTTCGCGAGTGGTTGACCAAATGTATTGAATTAAGTTCAGACGAAAATTCAGAAGTAAAAT
This sequence comes from uncultured Flavobacteriales bacterium, assembly GCA_964425255.1. Lineage (GTDB taxonomy): Bacteria > Bacteroidota > Bacteroidia > Flavobacteriales_D > Crocinitomicaceae > CAYRMV01. The sequence continues at coordinate 1,620 of CAYRMV010000210.1, read as the reverse complement.
CCTTTATACAACATTACTCAAAACTTATTGATAAAATGACAAATAACGATTTACCCCTCGATGAAAGACTTAAGTTGAAGGATATCGTTTCGGAAAACATTTCAAGTTCGAAGTATTTAATAGACAATTTTAAGCATGTGAAATGGCATACTGTGCATGACTTCTGGACACAACTAAAAGATCAATTAGAAAAGCGACTCGATATTAATTCTACGTATTTCCCACCTGATAGTACAGATTTCAACAAAATAATTACAAAAGTAACACATCATGATGCTGGTATTAATCATGGATTATTGTTTAACATCAACGATACTAAAGCATATATTTCAGGATTTGGTAAATTGTCTTGGGGTGTCGTCGAACCGAAGAAATGGACAAATTTTAGTCACGAAAATGTAGCAGAGATTAACCTTTCTGACTTTTCATCTGAATGGACATTTCAGTTAATTGATAAAAATAAAATGGCAGAAGTTATTCAGATAATTTTAACTGAAATAAGTAATTCATCAAGCAATAACTTTGAAAACCTACAAACTATTGATTGAAAATAAACCAGACCATAACAGGCGTTTAGCTCCATTTTTCTGCCGCAGGCGCAACACAGAAAAACGGCGCCAAGCGCCAAAACGTTATAATCCATTTTATGAAAAATCTGCAAATAATCACTTTTTTTCTTTTAATACTTCTCTTTTCTTGCAGGAATGAACATGAGGCTTGTGAAGAAGCTGACAAAGTTTCCGCAGAAATGAGAAAGTTTGACGATTACTTGATAACTTTATACAAGGAAGCTGAAAAAAATCCAGAAAGAGTAATCCGAAAATCGGACAGTTTGTTTATTACCAATAAAAAAGAAACTGGAAAATACAGATCTCAAATAAAATCTAATGTTGAAAGTAAATTGCATTATTTAAAAGCAGAGATATTCTACAAAATTGGAAAATATAGAGAATCAATTGACGAATTAAATTTCGAAGATTATAGAACTGGAGAAGCTGCAATTGCTTACGCAGCTAACTATGTTAAATTAAAAGATTTAAAATCCGCTAAATCATTTATCGATAGTATTGGCAATTGTAATGGAGACTATTATGCACTCGGAAATTATTATGAAAGTGTTGGAGACAAAACTTCTGCTCTTAAAACATACAAAGAAAACCTTGAAGACGATAAATCGAGAAAACATTTTATTTATTACATATGGACTCAAAAAAGAGTTGAAGAGCTTGAAAAAAATAAACCGTTACTCAACGAGGTTTTCTTTCCGACTGGTAATCCAAATTTTGAAATCTGTGAGATTTGTAATGTTGACAATGCAAAAAGAGAGAAGATTATGGATTTATTAAAGGAAATTCCAGAGAATCAAGAAGGCTGGTCGTCAACTTCAATCGTAGAATCTCCATATGATACTGGAAAAAATTATTACTGGGTTAAAGTAGAAGCTGGAAATAAAGAATTCAATTACTATGTAGACCAAAAAACTTTTGAAATAAAATACTTCAATCCAAAAACTAAAACTTTAATGACGTTGGAAGAGTGGCGGAAAGAAAAATAAAAACGGCTTATAACAGCGGTTCCTATGAAAAGCACTTCTTTTTTATTAACAATTAATCTAAAAGA
>CAYRMV010000209.1:0-4267 GCA_964425255.1 uncultured Flavobacteriales bacterium | reverse complement strand
TAATTAAAATTTGTTATACTATAAATTCGGCACTATGAAAACACGTTCATCTCTATTCATCGTATGTTTCTTCCTTTGGATTGGTCATACTTCTATAACAAGTAATAAAAAAATGGTTGTAGAGAAAGTAAATTTACTGGATGCAATAGCCAAAAAATGGATTTTAGTTGAAGCAAAATCAACTGGAAAATATGGTGAAAATTCGGTTCAACTGTCCATTAAAAACTTACGTGCAACACCGATTTCACTTATAGTAAACGCTGGACTTGTGTTTGATGTGGAAAATCCGGATGAGCAAGATATGTTTGTTGCTGAGGACAAACTACTAGCACTTAATGGAAATGGTAAACTAGACCAAACAATTCATGGTTTTTGTACAAACAGTCACGGGAAAGTCCCTAAAAAGGATGAAAAAATGACTCCAAAATTATTTAGTTCACACCCTCAAATGAAGCAAGTAACCGATTTTTTAAAAGGAAAAAAATTGGCTAGCCATGTAATTCAAGATGCTGTTTGGAGTTTGACCAATGATGAACCTGTCAATCACATTCCATCTGACGCACCTGAAAACAAGGAATTAAAAAAAATATTATATGCGATTACCAAACAAAAAGAATCCTGGTATGAAGCGCCACAAACCCACCAAGTGATGCCCGACCGATCGATTAACCGAGAAACCGTTTCGATCAGTGGAGATTTTAAATTTCCAGGTAAAAAAGGAATGTTCGTTACCGAAGAACTTTGCAATGAAGCTGGTACAGTTTTGTATAAACTTCAAGAAATGGAAATAAAACATGATACCGACGAGGTTAGCTATCGTTTTAATATTCAAGTAAAAGGATGGAAAAAAGGGAACTACTTTGTCCGAATAAAAACAGGTGGAACAATCCTAAAAAAGTATGATTTTACGGTATAAAAAAACTCCGAATCGAAATGATTCGGAGTCTATTATACTACTCTAAAACAACCATTAGATTGCTGTTTCTGGCATATTTACGGCTTCAACAGCAATAATTTCTGGTGCAACTTTTTTAACTGCTTCTTCTAGACCTGCTTTGAGTGTCATCAAACTCATGGAACAATCACTGCAAGCGCCCAACAGCTTTACACGAGCAATTCCTTCTGGAGTAATTTCAACTAACTCCATATCTCCTCCATCTGCTTTTAGAAAAGGACGAAGTTGCTCGAGCGAGTCATTTATTTTATCTGTTAATTCAGCAATATTTAAACTCATAACTTTATTTTTTGCGGGCTTTTGCTAGCTCCACTTTTTCTACAAAAATACGAACTAATTCCTCAAATGCCAATGCAGTTGGCGTATTTTCCTGAAAAACAGCAGGACGACCAACATCCCCCGCTTCACGAACACTTTGCACCAATGGAATATGTCCTAGGAAATTTTCACCCATCCCTTCAGCCAAATTCTTTGCACCATCCCTACCAAATAAATAATATTTGTTATCCGGCAATTCAGCTGGAGTAAACCAAGCCATATTTTCAACAATCCCAACAACAGGAACATTGATGTTTTCTAGCTTAAACATGTTCACACCTTTTCGAGCATCGGCTAAAGCAACTTCTTGAGGAGTTGACACAATTACTGCACCATCTAACGGAACAGTTTGCACCAAAGAAAGGTGAATATCACCCGTTCCAGGAGGTAGATCGATTAACAAATAATCTAGTTCGCCCCAATAAGCATCTGTAAAAAGTTGAGTCAATGCTTTAGCTGCCATTGGTCCACGCCAAACAACCGCATTATCTTGTTCTGTAAAAAATCCGATCGAAAGAAGTTTGATCCCATAGCTAATTACGGGATTAATCATTGGAGTACCATCCACATCAATCATTGTAGGTCTTTCACCAACAACATCAAACATGGTTGGCATCGAAGGTCCATAAATATCTGCATCAACGATTCCTACACGATACCCTGCTTTGGCTAATCCACCAGCCAAATTAGCTGTAACAGTTGATTTACCAACGCCTCCTTTACCTGAGGCAATGGCGATGATATTTTTAACGTCTGGTAATATTTTTCTGCGTGCTTTTGCTGATTCAGCAGGCATCCCTTTTACCATCGTTGTTAATTGAATATCAGGAAAGGCTTGTTTTAAATTAAAATCAATAAGTTCCTGCATGCGTTTACGGGCATGAAGAGCAGGATTAGAAACGTACACTGTTAATTCTACTTGATTTTCTTCTAAATGAAGTGATTCCAATAAGTTGGCACTGAGTATGTCTTTTTTTAAATCCGGTTCGATGATTTGTCCTAAAATTTCCAATACGGATTCACGTGATAATTCCATGATGTTTTAAATTTGATACAAAAATAACAAATCAAACAGGAAGATGTGCGATACTATTTGTTCTCTTTCACCGAACGAATAGATTTAGCCATCAAATCAATGATTTTTTTCTCATAGCCCTCATCTCTACTTCGAAAAACATATGTAAATCCATCTATAATTTTTTGACCAAATACATGATACGAGTGGTGCTTTTGTCCAACTGATTTGGGAGCAGATTTTTCCCCTTCCACTTGCAAAACAAGTTCATAAACAAGTAAATCAGGTGAATCTATCATGTAATTTACTTCAAAGACATTTAATTCTTTGATTCTTTTTTTGTGTAACTCAACCATTTTACGGTTATCTCCGAAATCTTCGATAATCATTTGAAAATTGGGTCCGACCGTCAATTCCCACTTAAAACCATCGTATTCGTGTTCCACTTCTGGAAATGTAGATGCACCAATGCTCGCTGTTTCATCCGGGAGCATTATAGTTGCATTCAACTGATAATCAAATAAATTAAAGCTTTTGAACTCGGAAAAATCTTCTTCTATAGGAGTCGAAATTACAGGAGATTCAGTTTCGTCGTTACAAGACGACAAAAAGGAAAGAAATAGTAATATACCTATAAATCGAGATTGCATAAGTGCGATATTGAAACAAATTTAGTTATTTTGCCCGATTTTAATTGAAAAAGTACAATTTTTGTTGTTGTATTTCGAACAAAATAATCAACATTTTGTTTTAAAAACTGATGGCATCTTATAAGATAAAAGATTTGGAATTGCTAACAGGCATCAAAGCGCATACTATTCGTATGTGGGAGAAGCGCTATGGCATTTTAAATCCAGATCGTACAGATACTCAAATTCGTTCTTACACGGATGAAGAATTAGCATATTTACTTCGCGTAGCACTTTTAAATAAACAAGGAATTAAAATTTCTCGCATTGCTGAAATGCCTATTTCCGAAGTGAACAATCGTGTAACAAATTTAGATCAAAAAACAGAAGAAGATTCATTTCATGAAAATCTCATCCTTGCATTAATTCACTTGGATGAACATCAATTTCAATCTACTTTAAACAAAGCGATTGATTTGGTTGGTCTAGAAAATACATTTACGGATATTTTGGTTCCATTTTTAGAAAAAATTGGCGTTATGTGGCTTGTTGGTACGATTAATCCAGCACAAGAACATTTTATCTCCAACTTGATTCGCCAAAAAATTATTCGCGAAATTGATCAAATTCCGATTCCTGAACCAACAAATGAAAAAATCATGCTTTTCCTACCCGAACACGAATGGCATGAAATTTCTCTTTTATTCTATAACTACATTTTACGAAAACAAGGCAAAACAACCGTTTACCTTGGTCAATCTGTTCCCTATGATTCGTTGATTGATAGTGTTCAGTTGATAAAACCAACTGCATTAGTTACTTCCTGGCTCACATCCGTTGACCCAAAGTTCATGCGCAATTATTTCAAAAGATTACACCAAGAGTGTAACGGAATTGCTATTTATGGCGGTGGACATCAAATTTTGTCAAACTACGAAGACATACAAAATTGGGTTCGTAAAGTAGATCGCTTGGATAAATTGAGCGAAGTCTAACCATTATTTTCATTTTTTTTATTTTAAGTTCATTTACTTTGATTTCCTTTTTATCAGGGAGACATAGCCATATTTTTTATAGTTGAAGATTTTATTTTTAGAATTTTATCAAATTTTCACAAATAAAAATTTGGTTTTTGTTTAATCTTTTTGTTGTTTTGTTGAACAGTTTTGTTGAATGTTTTGAATTTATTGTTAAACAAAATAAAAAATGGGGTATGTCAACACTAGAATTTAATGATGCATTGATCAAATTAGAAAACTATTTGCGCTCTTTCGCAATGGGATTTACAAGAAACGAAGACGACGCAAAAGATTTGACACAAGAAACGATGCTTAAGGCAATTGTATATCG
>CAYRMV010000208.1:0-4316 GCA_964425255.1 uncultured Flavobacteriales bacterium | reverse complement strand
CAAGTGCATTTGCATGAAATGAAAATTGACTCAAATTCGCTAAAAATGAGTTTAAGAGAATCTAAACCAAAGTTTAAAATAGAACACATACTGGATTTAGAAACAGAATTAAAAAACAACATTATCCTATGAAAAATTCCTATTACGAAAGCCCTAAAGCAGGACCTTTAATGAAACTTTTTTGGAAAGCTGCTGGTGCTGATCAATACATTTTAGAAAGAAGCACCTATTCCGATCAAATAAAATACTTCTGTTTGGGAGGAATTGTTGTTGCTACTGGTGTTATGGCTGGTTTAGCAGGTGGGTATGCGATTTACACTATTTTTGAACCGAAAGGAGGAGCATTAGACGACATGCTTGAAAGTGGAAAAAAAATTAAAGAAACGATTCATTTTCCTACACTCATGATTGCAATAGCATTTGGAATTGTTTGGGGATTAATAATTTATAATATCGATCGATTTATTGTAACATCAACGGGAAAAGGAGATGGAACTGAAGAAATAACTCGACAAGAAATCAAAAGTGCAATTCCCCGAATAATTATGGGTATGATTATCGCCTTGACGATTTCAAAACCAATTGAAATTAGAATGTTTAAATCTGAAATTGATGAGCGCCTATCTCAAAAACAACAGGAACTTTTTGTAAAAAGAAAAGAAACAATTGATAATATATTTAAAGAAAGAAAAATAGAACTTGAGAAAAAAATTAAAGAACAGAATGATTTAAAAACTACTGCATTTACCGCATACAGAGAATCAATTAAAAAGTTCAATGAAGAAATGGATGGAGGTGCTGGAGCGAGAGGATACGGAAATGAAGCAAAACTAAAACAAATTCAAGTAAAGACAGATTCACTTGAATATAAAACGACATCAATAAAAGTAGACACTTTAATAAATCAATTAAATAAGAGATTGTCATTACTCGATAAAGAACTAACAAATGAATATGATATTGCAAAAAAACAAGTTAATGCTTTGGATGGATTGCTTGAACGACTGAAACTTGGGCATGAAGTTGCTGGATTTTGGATTTCATTTTTCATTACCCTCCTATTCATGGTTATTGAGTTAACTCCCATTTTCTTCAAAATGATGTTGATCAAAGGTCCTTATGATTACATGGATGAAAACATCAAAGATTTAGCACGGGCGGAAGCAGGAATTGAAATTGAATATGATTTTTACAAAGATAAAGAGGGAGTAGAAAAACACCGCGTTACGAATCATGGTGCTGAACTAAAAAGAAAAGAACGATTAGCATTAATAAAAGTGCAAGAAGAATTGAACGAGAAAATAATTCAAGCTTGGAAGAAGCAAAAAGAAAAAGACATCGAAGAAAATCCTGGGAAATATATCATTGAAGAGTAGATAATATGAAACAGCTCTTTTGGAAAATTTCTGGTGCTGACATTGGATTATTAAAGCAATGTGAAGATGAAAGCCAACAGCGATTTGCTCAAGTTGGTTTTAATATCCTTGTCGTATATTTGTTGATTTTTGCCAGTTTTTCAATTTTCATTTGGCATGAATTTGACAATGTTTTCATGTCCATTTTTGTGGCATCAATTGTCACTTTTTTAATTGGATCAATCTATCAGATTAACTTGTTGAACTTAGAACCAAATTCCTTACCTCACAATTCCTCCAAAGGAACAAAATTTGTATCATTTTTAGTTCAATATACCACGATTGCGTTATTTGGTTTTTTTGTGAGTAAAATATTAGAAACTGTGTTTTTGGGTCAATTTGCACTTGAGGTGGAAAACATGCGTTTACTGAAATTCAACAAATTTGATTCAAATACAGAATTCATTCATCAAATGATGATTTTAAATCAAAAATTCCCCTTGATTAATACAGTTTCATTTAGTATTATAATTCTTTTCGTGTTACCAATCTTCTTAAAAAAGAAGTTGAAAAACAAAAGTTTAGAATATTACAAATTGAAAAGCGAGCGCGACAAAAACCTTGTTTTAAACGATTATCGAGTATTTAAAGAGAAGTTGAATGAACAGTATAAAAAATTGTATGAACTACACAATCCAAATGAGCTTTTAAAGAATGTTAAACCAATCATTTTTAGTCGATTTGAATTAATCGAAGCAAAACGAATTTATGAAGTCTGTCTATCATATAGTTAACAAACAAGGAATTTACGAATTTGAAGAGCATCAGGCAAGATATTTTGACCCCCCTTTTAACACGAACCCAATCGTTGATAAAGAAAACTTAAAATCACCCGATGAATTCATGAAACTATTTTATTAAAAAATGATAGAACCGAACAAAATGAAAAAAATGGTTTTGGCATACTTTTCAGGAGTTGCCGAACTTAAATTCCGTTCGGATTATCATCAATCTACATCTGAAAAATCGACATTTGATATTTTTAAAATTGATGCTTTTTATAATGTCAAAGTAGAAAATATTCACCCAATATCAAAAGAAAAATTTGATAAAATTGTACAAAAACAAGACGGTTTTAATTTCAAGGAGAAAGCTGACTTTATTCGAGCAACTCATCAAAGTGGAGACTACCGGCTTGATGCTGAGAATTTAATTTCACCTAAACAACCAGTACCTCATTTTAGCCAAATCGAAAATGGAATAGTTCATGGCTATTTCAAAAATATTCCTGTAGTTTTTTCGCATTATCGAGAAATTGAAGTTTGTATACCAAACTATCCAACTGGACGTACACGAGTTGAAAATGATATAGAAGAAATAGAATTTCAAAATGAAGATTGCTCGACGTATTGGAAAAAAATTAAAATAGTAAAGAAACTTCCAATAGTTATAATAGTTAGCCCTTCGATAGCAACGTCGAATAACTATACGCTTCAAGGATTTGTAAAAAATATAGATAGTACTCAAAGTATAAGTTTAAAAATCAATGGTGAAGAAATTCTAGATTTTGAATTTGATATGCTAACCAAGATTGTTTCGAAAAAAATCATCTTGGAAAAAAGTCGAACTGAAATTCTACTATCGGGAAAAAACGAATTTGGTGAAGACTCTGACTATAAACAAATAAATATCGACATATATCCACCTCCAAAGCCACAAGTAAAAATAATTAGTCCGTCATACTCTCAATCGTCAAAATATACGTTAATAGGAATTGTTCAAAATGTCGCTCACGAAACAAAGATAAGTCTTAGAAAAAATGAACAAGAAATAACTGATTTCACCTTTAATGAAAAAACTGGTGAAGTAAGAAAAGAAGTTCTTTTAGAGAATCCATCAACACAATTTACGCTGATCGGAATAAACGACAACGGAGCTAGCGAAGTACATAAAATAATTAAAAAAACAAATCCTCTACCACCTCCTCAAACTGAAACTGACTTTTGGGGGTGTCTAACAACATTAATTATTCTTTTCCAAGTTTTGGTCGCTTTGGGAACACTTTACTTGATTATAACCTCAGATGTTATCTTTTTACCAATCTTCTTCGGAATAATCGCGTTTCTTTATTACGGAGTACCATTTATTTCACCATGGGTAAATAAGTTTTATAATTCCGCACCAATAAAAACGATTCGACATTTTTTAATGTCTATCATTTCAACATCAATAGGATTGTTTTTCATCGTTTTACTAATCATGGGAATCTCAGATTTCTTCACATCATCAGATAAAAATGGTATAAAACCTGAAAAAACGGAGCAAACAATTAGTCGGGATGAGAATCAAATTTCACCTCCAATACCTGTTAAAACAAACGAACAAGACGATACTTTAACACCTGTTAAAGATTCAGTGATTCACATTTATAGAAAATGGAAAGGTTTGGACAAAAAAATATACGAAGGAAAATACAGTATTTCGATGTTAAATTTACGCGCTAGTAAATCTAAACTAGAATCTTTAACTTACTCTGCAAAAAGCTTTAGCTCTGTTTATCAATCTCTTTTCATTCAAGATAAAAATCATTTATCTAGCGTTTACAACATGTTGGACAGTATCAAGCGCGAAAATAATCAAAACCGATATCAATTTTTACAAACTATAGTTTCAATGGTTCAATCGCTCGAATACAGTTTAGTGTTGGAAAACTCATGCGACCCAAATGACTATCAAAATCGTCAAATTCAAAACCTTTTTTATCAATCCAGACTCTGCATTGGTCAAAGTCCGTTTGGTTTAAGAACACCTCTTGAGTTTTTAACTGATTTAAAAGGAGATTGCGATACAAGAACTTTGTTGCTCTATACGATTTTAAAGCATTACAAATTTGAAGTTGCAATCATAAATAGTGATTTCTACCAACATTCAATGCTCGGAATTAATTTACCAGGATTAGTT
>CAYRMV010000207.1:0-4348 GCA_964425255.1 uncultured Flavobacteriales bacterium | reverse complement strand
CCGCTTTCGCTCTCATTCCCACTCTCAAACCTAATTGTCCCAACACCCATTGCCTTCATTTCATTCCATCAAAATCATACATAATGGTTCTTCTGTTCAACCGTTTCAAATGAGTTCTTAGCGTAAGATTATTGCGTTCGATTCGGTTTATTCCCCTGAACTTTGTGCTGTGGATTTCTTGTGGAATGATTTGTTTGTATATGTTCAGTTTGTCAGTAGTGATTTTCAATGCATCAGATAAAAACAATGTATCTGTGATCTTCCTTAGATTAGTTTTATTCCTTCTTCCAATCACAAAATCAACTATGTTTCTTGAATCTTTTACAAAGGAATAAGCAATACAGATACGATTATCCTTGTGTTTTACATAAGTAAACAGTTCATCTACTTCGTAGGTTTTTCCTTTGAGAATTGGATATGGACGTTCAATGTTTCTGGCAATTTTGATGATTCTCCGTAAAACTGTTTTGGTCGAAACGTTTAGAATTCTAGCTGTACTTCTGATTCCACAACCTTCTTTCGTAAGAAGGATTATCTGATAATTTATTTCTTTTTCACATGCTTTGTAAGTGTAATCTTGTAGCATAGTTTTCAAACAATTTTTACATCGATATCTGGTTTTGCCTGCTTGACTCTTTCCAAATTTAATAGTTGATCCGTGACAAAATTTACAGGTAAAAATAGTAACAACATTTTGGGAACACGTGGTTGAGTTTTTTAGCATAAGAGACGATTTAAGCGTATAAAAATAACAAAGGTGGACTAACGCCCACCCTCTATTTACATGTTCTAATTTTTATTTTAATTCATTTTCAAGTATTTAACCTCTTAATTTTCCAATAACAACATTTTGGGAACACTACCCACGACCACATACCATTCATTGTATTACACATTAATCCCATTGGTAAATTTCTTGCCGTAACGTTGTTTAAGTAATTCATTTAATTCTTCTATATTGATTGTTTCTAATTTAACGTTTAGAGTTTTTTCCGCACCTTTTTGATATGTAACTATATCATATTTAAAATGGTCATCTTCATATCTTAGAAACAAAAAATCTGCGTTCATATTAGGAATCTTACTAATTGTTAAGCCTCGTTCTTGATAATTCATTGATGGAGCACAATGTAGTACTGTATTTAGTTCTTGAGGTATCATAACCACTATACAAGCGTCATTTAAAGTATTGTTTGAAACAAAATCTACTCTCTCGCTTTCTTCGTATCGGTCTAAGTTGTACCAGCCTAATGAAACAGGGTTGAACATACTATAAAAAACATTCATTGACGCTACGACCTCCTTATATTGATAGCCCCATACGGTATCTCTTATTGTATCTCGATTTTTGTTGAGATAAGTATACAAGAACTTCGGATATTTAATTTTTTCTTTCTTTGGTGTTGGTTTTACTTTACTTATAGAAACTTGTTGATTTTCTTTCCATACAATTATTCCTTTTTGTTCAACACCATTAAAAAATTTACAATCCGTATCGGGTTCAATGGGTACTTTAATATTTAATTTTCCTACTTTGGGAACTAAAGTATTGCCTTCTTTGTCAGTTACATTCAAATACAACATTCCTTGAGATTCTAACAGCTTGCCATCGGTTGTAATGGTACTAAGGGCGTTCTTAATCATGTCCATTTTGCTGTAACATTCCACCAATTCTACAACTATATCATGTACATCAAAGCAACCCTTTTGTATGGTAATAATTGTACCGTTTAATCCTGTTATTTGTTGTTCTGTTTCTGTGTTCATTGTAAATTTTTGGAGCTGTTGTTTTAGCCCGCTAAAAATTACTTTATGCTGTTCTAGAAGCAATGAATCAACATTTACTTTGTTTTCATGTTCTGTATTATGATAGGCATTATTTGAACCATCGCAAGACACGACAAGTAAAACAAATGCTATAAAAAAACCTGAATTTATCTTTGGAAATTTCATATTTTGATTATTATCTCTGTATTAAATCTGTTATAGTTACGCCTGTCGTAGTTGGTGTCATAACAGGTGTAATGACATTTCGAGTATCAGTAAATGTCGCCGTTCCTCCTGTGAAATATGTACTTGCTGGCAAGTTAGTACTAGGTACAACACTAACAGTATATGGCTGTCCGCTTGGATTTAACATGGTTTGCATTTGTGTCATTTGAGCGGTACTGTATATATTTGCATTTACTAGTATTGTGGTGCTATTTACTACCCTTGTTGTTCCAGCAGGAGCAGTATTTATAAGATTGTTTATTTCCGTTGAAACACTTGGAGCAATAGTAGAAACGGCATCAGCAACGGGAATAGCACTATTTGGACCTGTTAATGTATTTCCACTAGTGAAAATTCCTGTTTGCCCACTAGTTACAACTGGTTGAACATTTTGACCAACTTGTACCTGCTGTGGTGGTACAATCTCCACCATCGAAAACTGATTTTTTAATGGAGCGTCTGAAGTTACTGTTGTACCACCGACCATTAAATACATTGATTGAGATGGGTCTGTACTCATTTGCGTACTTCCATATTGGTTACTACCTGCCCCTTGCCTTACTGGATTGATTTGATAACCTGCACTGCCAAGAGCACTTAACCCTTGTTGGTCGATTGCTAATGAGCCACCTTCACCACGTTGGTAAACAGGTACATTAGTACCACTTGCTCCTCCAATATTTATATTATACCCTTGCTGATGCACAGGTTGTCCTTCATTTGGTTTTCCTTTCGGAATTGTTGCTCCAATTTCTTCTAAGCCCTCCAATTCTCTAAAGGCAATTACTTTATTTCCGCTAAACTGATAAGGTGTGTACCAAGGATACTTACTCGTTAACGGGTCAACCGCAAAGAACCTACCAATACGAGGGTCGTGCATACGGTACTTGTAATTCACGCTGTTTCCATCACCCTTCACCTCGTCATCCTTCTCCTGTCCTTGAAATCCATAACGATAAGACACCTCAAAAAAAGAGGAGTAACACGAATTATTGGTATGGTAACTGAAATTGTTCAATGATTTTTAGCATGATTATATGGACGTAAATTTATGTATTCCTTGTTAAAAATCAAAGATTTTGGTTCACGAAAAAAGCTCCCAGTTTCCTGAGAGCTTTAAATTAGTGATTTTCTAGACTTAGAAAGATTCTTTACTTACGACACTAACTCATAAGGGTTGGAGATTGTCTTCTTTCCGAATCGCTTCAATAATTCATATTCATTTGTTTGAATATTCTCGATTTCTATTATCTCACGAATTGCTGGCTGTTTTAATCCAGGGATTCGGATACGGAAAAATGGCCATAAATCATTGGATTTATATTCTTCATCCAATTCAGGGAATCCTATAATCTTGTGGTAGTCATTTTGATTTTTGAATTCTTCTGAATATTTGAATGTCCATTCTCCATTTTTACATGATAGATAACCAATGACTAGATTTTCTAATTTTAGAATCATTTGTCCATCTGCTTTAACAGGTAAAACCAAATCTATTTCCTCTTCGCTTTTCGAGAATAATTTATTTAACATCTTAATCATAACGCTAATTCTCTTGTTTTATTAAACCTATATTCCAATAATTCTACTATCATTAAGTGCCTTTCTTGAATGAAAAATTGACTGTATTCCGTCTTGAATTTGTTTAACACTTTCTTTTCCATATCTTCAGAACAAAGACTTCTGACAATTTCTTTATAGTTGGAATTTTCTTTTATTATATACTCGATTAAATCAAAATGGTTCGCATTTTTTTTATCTTCAATACTTATTCTTGGTAAAGAGTTATTCGAGTACTTTTTTATCTTACTATTTCCTGCCTGTTTCCACTGAATATAATTACTGTTAATTTTTTCATCACTATCATTCCAAAATAATCCTCTTGCAGAATCATACAAAGGAGCAAAAACAGGTTGTTTTATATCTCGTTGTGTATTAATGATTATCCCCCAATTATAAAAATGTCTGTCGTTGTTTCCCATTAAACAATCAAACACTAACATTCGTACCAATTCTTCTTTCAATTTTCCTGAATGAGATTTGAATACTTTATCAAGTGCTTTACATAAAAATTCAAAGGTAAACATTTCTCGTGCATCTGCTTTGTTATCTGCAATTTCTCTTGCGAAATTCCTATCATTGAGGTAATCTCCACAAATTTCAGCTCCGTGAAGCAGAATTTCATTTTTCTTGAGAAAGTATTTACTTAGAAACCTCACCTGATTATTACAAATAACCAATTCAGTTTCGTTCATTTTTAGCCCCAAAACTTCACCAAGTTTGTTAATCACGTACTCGGTTACAGATTCTATTGGATACCATTTCTCAGCAGTCTTTGCAATGTATTTTGGCCAGG
>CAYRMV010000206.1:0-4372 GCA_964425255.1 uncultured Flavobacteriales bacterium | reverse complement strand
AGTGTTGTTAAGTGTGGAAAATTCCGGATTTACATCGTAAGATCGGATTTTTAATCCAGCATGGTTCAATTTGAACAAAAGTGTTTCATCTTGTGACAGTTTGATTTCCCCGTCAAAACACTAACATATTGGATACATGTTGATTACGCTTTTTGGCATCTATTTTACTATTAGATTGACATCATCATCAGTAGTAGAATGAATTGTTAGGTAAGAAAAACTCCGGCGCCCGTCGGAGTTTTTGTTTTTACATATTTTTGAGACAAAGATGAGACACTCAACTTTTCTGTATGTTTCAGAATCATTACCAAGTAAGTTTTAACAGTTTAATTTCTCGTATATTTGAACATGAAGTTGAACCTCTTAATTTTACCCTTATTCACTCTTTTTTCCTGTGATTTGAATGAATCCATTGCTTTGGAAAATCAAAAAAACGATCTTACCGATTTGACAGGTGTATGGAAACTCGACTCGTGCTCCTCCCCTTTTTTAAATCGTGCTACATTGATCTTTGATTCTCAAAATCGTTTTTACCTTTTCAATCACTCCGACGGCGGTTCTTTATACTTACATGGAAATCGAACCAAAAACAAATTAAACTATGGAACCTTTGGCGAATCACAAGAGCTAATTGTTATCGATTCGAAACACATTCAAACGAAAAATTTAGCAGAAAAATTCAACTTTTATTTCTCCAAAAAACCAACAGAAGATTTTCAAACAGTTTTAAATGAATTACATCAAATCGATTCCTTAAGAACAAAGTTAATAGGCTGGTGGAAAGTTATTTCTTCAAACAATTCAATCAAACTTTTGAATCACAGTGGAGTGTACAAAACATTTTCCCTTCATATTGATAACGATGGAAATGCTGAATTTTTCTTAGAAAACAACTTAGATTCTGTTGTGACTTACGGCTATGAAGTTAATTTGGGAAGTATCACGCTTCATAATGGTTGTTTATATGATGATTCGTACGTGCACATTGATCGACAAAAATGACTCCATCTTTCTATGGGACAATCAATCTTCAAGGACACCGTTATACTTGAAAAAATTCATTACATACGATAAAAATGAAATCTATCCGAATACTTTTATTGTACTCATTTATACTCGTTCAGATTACTACATCCTGTAAATCAAGGGACGAGAAACTATTCTTAGAAGAGCAAATTATCG
Organism: uncultured Flavobacteriales bacterium; assembly: GCA_964425255.1. Taxonomy (GTDB): domain Bacteria; phylum Bacteroidota; class Bacteroidia; order Flavobacteriales_D; family Crocinitomicaceae; genus CAYRMV01. Next base: position 3,190 of record CAYRMV010000206.1, on the reverse strand, counting down.
AACAGACAATCACGAAACTGGTTCCTTCGTATCCAGATATATATCCGATAGAGTTTGCGTATACGGAATCAAAAATAGAATCTGACAATCGTTTCGAAGAGACAAAACGCCACAAAAAAGCACTGATTGATTCGCTTGGAGTTGAGATTTGGGTGAACGACGAATTAGTTCCTGATTTTGATCAAAAAAGCATGTTGTCTTTTATCCAAAAGCAAAAAGGCTTTGAACATACAGATTCTACTTCATTGAAACGAAAAAAATGGAATCCAAACAAAATCAATCAACCTGCATCCATGCGTATTGTACCCAAAAAGCAAGCAGGTGACAAACCCATTCAAACCATTGGCTTTGCCACTTATTCTCCCATTGTTTTTAGCGAGGACAAATCAAAAGCTATTTTCCATTTTTCATTTTATGGTCGAAGTTGTACAGACGGTTATTCACAAACAATTCTTGTGATGAAAAAGAAAAACAAATGGACAATTATAAAACCGAGTTTGAAGAACATAAAATCATATCTTTACCAATAAATCCTATTTTTACTCGTTAATTACATCTATACCAGATTGTTTCATTGTCTTATAACATCATTATTGTTTATGCGCGTTTGTTATTCCCTTTTCTTTTTTGCTCTTTTCCCTTTCAACAGTTGTTCTGCTCAAACTGAAAAAAAGGCGTATAATCAAAACAATTACATCGATCAAAAGGAAATGAGTGATAGCATATTGCTTGTTTTTCATGCCTCTGACGGATCAAAATGGCTAGGGAGCGATAACCAGGGAGTTTATTGGGTGAAAAATCAAACTATTTTGCATTTTACCACTTCAAATGGGCTAGCAAACAATCGAATTAGAGAAATAAAAGAAGACAAAAAAGGAAATATTTTTGTGGCAACTCTTCAAGGAATTTGTTTATTTGATGGAACAAAATTCTCACTTCTAAAAGCCATAAAAAGGAACGATCAACAATCAGGTTGGCGCTTACATCCGGATGATTTGTGGTTTTGTACTCCTGGAATGACCAACAACAAAGGGCCATATCGCTTCGATGGAGAAAATTTATTAGAACTTGAATTCCCTAAACACGATATGGAAGATGATTATTATGCGCGTTTTCCCAATGCTCCTTGGAGTCCATATGAAGTATATTCGATTTTTCAAGATCGCCAAGGAAACGTCTGGTTTGGAACGGCTAATTTTGGCGTTTGTCGATATGATGGAAAAACATTTAATTGGCTTTACGAAGATCATCTCACCAATATCCCAAATGGCGGAATGTTTGGAATTCGTTCAATTCGGGAAGATTCACGTGGTGATTTTTGGATTTGTAACACACAACACCGATTCCAAATTTCATCGAAAACCAAGCAAAATAGCGAATTTTCATGGATCGATTACAGCAAGAAAAAGGGAATTACGGACATTAAAACGCCAAACGGACTCGATTATGTCTATTTTATGTCGATAGCTGAAGACAAACAAGGTCGATTATGGATGGCTACATTTAACGAAGGAATATATTGTTATGATGGAACCAAAACTCAGCATTATTCTTTGTCTAACGGATCGAAAACAGTTACCGTATTTTCAATTTCAATCGATCAAAACGACCAAATTTGGATCGGTACGCACAACGATGGTGTGTATCATTTGAATGGGTCAGAATTTCAAAAACACACATTCTAATCGGATGAAATCATTTCTAGTGCTCGTATTTGTGCTTTTTATCACACACAGTCATTTTTGCCAACAAGAACCCAGTATTCGTTTTTGTGATCACCCCGAAGTAGATGCCAAACCAACGCGTCCGCTAAACGAATACATCCAAAATCTAAATGAAAACGCTGATTGCATCGATGCAACTGCCCGATTTTATGTGAACTACCTCGTTTTGGAAGATGGAACAGTTCAAACATTTTATTTGGAAGCCGTCTCAGGCGATGGTAGTTGTAACATTCCGCTGAAAAAGGAAACGGAACAAATGACGTGGATTCCAGCACAAGAAAACGGTAAAACATGCGCCCAAAAAGCACGAATGCCGATTCATATTTGTTTTAACTGAACGAAACTCATGCGAGCTACTCTTTCACTTCTTCAAAATCCACATCCACTACTCGACCTGTTTTTCCATGTAAATCTTTCGGAATAACCGAAGTTTTCCCTTCGTTTTTGGCAACGTATTGCTTTTGCTTGTTTTGCATGGCTTGTTGTTGCTTAAATTGCTCCTGAGCGGCCATATTGCGTTTTGCCTGCATCAATTGTCCCAAAAAACGCAACACCACCACTACTCCAATTAAAATCAAAATCGTTCGAACAAGTCCCGTGACGCTTAAAAGTGGAATTCCTAGTATCATAGAACACAAAAATACGGAGGATGAATTAGAAAAGGGTGGTTAGATTGAAGAAATAGCAAAAAATCTATAAAATATCTAGTGATTCATATCTGTTCAATTTTCAGTCATGTGTCAGTGTCATGTATCTGATTCCATACAGACAATAAGCGTTTACCACGGGCTGTTGTGAAGTATTTTTGATATTTGCTTGTTGGCTTATCTTTGATTGTACGTTCCAGAAATCCACGCTGTAAAAGTGGTTCAATGTGATTCTTAAAATTATCGTGATGTGCTTTCATTTTTAACGCTTGTTCCTGCAATTCTTTATTCGAAAGTGGTGAATAGGCATAATTCAATATACTCGCTTGTTCGGATGTTAAATCAAGAGCTGCTGACTTGTATTTCTCATAAATTATTGGATTTTCGTTCACATATTGCATTCCATTAGAGATACGTTGAAGATATTCTAAAAGTTTTTTTGAAGTAACGGTAAACGTCAGCCCTTTCGTTTCTTTTTCATCTTGGTCGGCATCTTGGTCGGAAGAAGAATGTACATCATCAAAAATAAAGGATTTAATATCTTCTAATTCAGTTATTATCAATATCTTATCTTGGTCTGCATCTTGGTCGGTATCTTGGTCGGAGCTCGGTAAGTTGAATGCTTCGTGAATGGGTATTTCTAGGATAAAATGGGTGCGCTGTGGTTCGTTGGTATCAAAGGTTGGTAAAGGCGATCCATTTGCTTTTAAAGCAGAAATAATGGTTGGAATACCTGTACCTCTTCCTTCAGTTAATTTTAATTCTTCTTAGTACATGACAAAAAATTAAGCACCTGAAAATCAGTAAAATAAATCAGTT
>CAYRMV010000205.1:0-4562 GCA_964425255.1 uncultured Flavobacteriales bacterium | reverse complement strand
AAATCATCCAACGCAAAATAAGCTGGTGTATTCATTCCCCAATCTCCATTATCCGAAGATTCAAAACGAAAAGTGAGGTGACGAATAGGCATCAACGTATGTAAATCTACATTTTTCCATGTATCCAAAATGTAATCATCTGCATCGTTTTCAAAACGATAATCTGCTAAATAAAATTCCAACGAATCAGCGGGTTCATAATTTTCATCCAAACCAATAATCCAAACTTTGAAAAAGTCTTCTCCATTGGTTCCATCCACTTCACCTGCTGCATTGGTTAACGATCCAAATTGTTTACCGATAGCATCTCCATCACGCATAGACAAAGCCGCATACGTTGCATTACTCAATTTAATGGAATCCAATTGAACATAAAATGGAAAAGTGATGATTCCTTCCGGATAATGAATGGCGTATTTTTCACTATTGTTTGCTCCTGAACCTGGAAAAGCCGAATATTGATTGGCATATCCTGCAGTTGTATTATCAGTTACATTGGAATAGGCAAAACCGTTCCACGAATTCCAATCAGCATTGTAATTGTTTGAAAATGTTGCATAATTAACTTCAAAGGACCCGGCATCATCGGAACCATTGTAAAAAGTTTCTGTTCCAGTAAGAGGAAGTGTTTCAAAGGTGACCACTTCGTTCACCAACTGAGCGTTTATCTGAAATCCTACAGACAAACAAGCAATAAAAAAGTAATTTTTCTTCATACAAAAATTAAAAAATAAATGAAAATGTATGAAGCTACAGATGTGCCTAAACACACCAAAATCCAAACGGACTGGGAGTCCCGCGTGAATCTCGACTTTAATCTGAAGTCTTCATTCTACGACTTTTAGCAGGTATTCTGACTTGTTCCAACTCGTTTCGCCTTCCCGTTTTCACAGTGACTTTTTGAAACGATTTAACAGAACTTACAGCTGCAGATACAGTTCCTGAATTACACAGGATTCCCTTTCAATCTACTTAAGTAGCACTAAAAATCACATGCAAATGTATGCTTTATTTCCGAAGTTTCTGCATTTTTGAACTTTATTAGAAATCAAGCTCATGAAAATTGGCACTCGTTTAATTATTTTCATTCTTATAAACTCCTTGCTATTCAACACTTTTTCACAGCAAGAAACTGCAAGTTGCCCCAAGAAAATACAGAAACAAATCGAGGAAATTAATTCTCTCATCAAACGAAATAGAAGTACTGAAGCTCAAATCTTATTCAATAAAAAACTTGCTCAAAAAAACTGTTTGGAAGTTCAAATTGTAGAAGCCGAACTGACTTTCAAAACAGGAAATCGGACGGAAGGTCTAAAAAAAACGCAAGCACTTCTTACTTCACATCCGTCAAATTCAACAATCAAAGAAAAATTAGCCTTTTTAAATTTGGAAATGGCTGAAACTGGAAAAAATTATGCTTTTATCAACGGATCACTTGTTTCAAATCGGTATGTATCACCAATGAATGACCGCGAATTTGCACGCTTTCATTGGCAAGAAGCTGCAAGCGGCTTTGAATCGCTTCCCGATACAACTCCCCCACGACTTCATTTGCTTGGCTACATTTACAAACAGCTTGAAAACTACAATAAAGCTCAATTTTACTGGGAAAAACTAACAAATGACTCCATTTATAAACAAGATGTTTGGCTTGAATTAAGTGTGATTTATTTGCAAACAAACCAAAATGATAAATACCTTCAATCGTTAATCGAACTAGAAAAACTCTATCCTAGAAACCTGAATTTATTGAGTGAATTTATTCATTATTACGAAGGACATAATCCCGAAAAACACCAAGAATACATTCAAAAATTCCATTTTTATGAGTTTCAACCCGACATCCTTGAAATTCCTTACAACGAAACGCACTTTCACTATTTTCAAAAAATTCATGCTAATCTCGACCCCGATTTTCTTAGAAAAAAAATAGATCACAAAACAGAATGGATGGTTTGGATTCTTCTTAAAAATGAAACAAATGGAAAAACAGCATATTCGGTTCAACAAGAAATCATCTTGGAAAAAGAAATTTCAATCGATCTACTAAAAGAAGCTCTTTATCAATCGTATACAAAAGCTGTTTGGTCTCGTTTTGCCGAATTAATTATTCAACTTTATCCCAAAGAAGCACCATCTTTGTTTTTACAATGGGAATATGACCAAATAGAAAGTATTGATTTTACAACCGAAAAATCATGGATGATTCTCTGTCAAAACAGTAAAAAAAATGGTAAGGACCTCAAGTACATGTACGAAAAAGCAAGCGTTTTAAATACCGAAAGAGGCGTTCAATTTATCAAATTTATCCAACAATACCTGCCTGAAAAAGAAAAAAAACGCTTGAAAATTGGATAAAGAAACACCTTATTCTTGCTTCATTTCAATGTCATCGGGCTTGATGTATTCATTTGGAAAATGAAGGACAACTTTTTTTCTTCGTTTCGATTTTCTTTCCATTAGATTCGGAACGGGAAGTTCATTTTTGGTTTCTTTTTTTATTTCTTTCTCATCCGATGATTCTTTCTTGGGAAAAATAAACGAAAGCCCATCTGTTTCAATATATTGAGTTACCGATCCAATAGTAATTACCACATCACCCAAAATCACCATTTCACATTTAGTTTGGATTGGGTCTAACAACCAAGGATTGTGCAAGACAGAATCTACTTTTAACTGAAGAAAATCCGACTTTTCTTGCAACGAATCAGATGAAGTGAGCAAAGAATCCAATTGAGAAATAGAATCAACAACTTGTGTTTGTACAGGAACAGAATCCGCTAATTCTTGAGAAAACAACACATTAACACCAAAAACATCCAAGCCAAAAACAAGTAGAAAAACAGCTAAAAAGCGTTGGTAACTCGAATAACTTTCAACAAAATCATTTTCAGAAATGTAGACATTGTAAGCATCAATTTGAGTTTGTACAAAGCGGCCACAAACGTTTTTATTTTGATGTTTTTGCAAATAATCATCAATTTCTCTCGATGACGATTGAATAAAATCAACCACCGTTCTCTGACACGAATGACAAAAGCGGCCCAATTGATTTTCTTCCATCGAAAACCAATTTTCACTACATGGAGAAATCGCTAATTTCTTCGCCAATTATTAAGCAATATCAACCACCAAATTATGCTTTTCAATCAACTTTCGGAGATTCATCAAAGCATAACGCATACGACCCAAAGCAGTATTGATACTGATTCCTTCTAACTCAGCAATGTCTTTGAAAGAAAGATCTTGAAAAATGCGCATGCGAATAATTTCTTGTTGAACATCGGGTAAATAATCAATCAATTCGATCATTTGTTTTTCCAACTCTGTTCGCGTCATGGATTGCAGAGAATTCAATTCATCGCTCCCAAGTACGGAAAAGATAGAAAAATCTTCACTTTTAGAAGAACTTTCCGAAATGAGTTTGATTTTGTTGTTTTTTCGGAAATAATCTATTACCAAATTGTGTGCGATACGCATAGCCCAAGGAAGGAATTTACCTTCTTCGTTGTAATTTCCCAACTGTAAAGTTTGAATGATTTTGACAAACGTCTCTTGGAAAATATCTTCCGCTAAATCGACTTGTTTTACTTTTAATAAAATAAAACGAAAGATTTTATTTTTATGACGCATCAACAACGTCTCAAAAGCTTGATGATTTCCGTTTAAGTAAGCAACAACCAATTCGTGGTCGTCCATTAATTTCATAGACATAACTCTGCAATTTAGGTTTCGTTTTTTCAACGATGATAAAACTGTTTACGAGTAATGTTTTTCTATAAGCTTACTTTTAAATTTCTACTTTGAATTGCGAATATAGCACAAATTCACTTCCTAACAAATGTTAAACTAAGAATTTGTTCATATCCTGTTAACGAACGAACAAACAAAAGGGTTTGATGAACGTTTTAAAAATCAAGCTATCTAAAATAAATTAGCTTTGTACCATATTTAAGCGTACCTTTGTACCATTCATCTCAGCGTTCTTGAATTCTTTCTTCAACCTGGCGAAGAATGTAATTCTAAATGTATATATGGCAAAAGCACGTGAAACGTTCAACAAAAAAAACGTAAAAGATCTAAAAGACAAAAAACGAAAAGACAAAGAACGCAAAAAACTCGAACGAAAAGAAGCAAATAAAGACGGAAAATCGTTCGAAGACATGATTATGTATGTGGATGAAAATGGTCAACTTACCGACACGCCACCAGATCCAACAAAAAAGAAAAAAATCGATCTAGAATCAATCGAAATCTCCGTTCCAAAAGACGACGACACAGCTAAAAACGATCCAATTCGCAAAGGCACTGTTACCTTCTTCAACGAAGGAAAAGGTTTTGGTTTTATTCAAGATTCACTTAATAGACAAAGCATCTTCGTGCACATTAACAATTGCAAAGAACCGTTGAAAGAAAACAACCTTGTACAATTCGAAATCGAAATGCGTGACAAAGGGCCAGTTGCTATTAATGTTGAAATCGTTCGTTAATTTTATTATCGAATCCCTCAAACAGTTCCCACTGAAAGTTGTTACCTTTGCGTAGATCATTTCGCATGGAGC
>CAYRMV010000204.1:0-4613 GCA_964425255.1 uncultured Flavobacteriales bacterium | reverse complement strand
CATTAAATGGCATACTATTCACAGGTTCTTCACAGAACTTGCCGAAAAATTTAAAACTCAAACACCTGATGAAATTGCAATAACAGATGTTGCGCATAACAATAGTAGAAAAACTATGTTGAAAATTGAGTTTGAATTTCTGAATACACGGCTTCAAATAGTAAATGACATTAATGGATTTACTTTAGGTAATTTGGAAACTGGTAAATGGGGATTTTTTAATGAAAAAATCAAAAATATTAGATTCTACGATTTTACTAGTGAATCAACTTTTCACATTATAAACAATAAATTTCGAAAATCAATTATTGAGGAAATTTATTCAGAAATAAAAATGCATCATTCGGAAAACTACATAAATTTGAAAGAAACATTTTAGTAGATTGAAATTTTTATTAGAGCATTTTTATCGCAAAAACTGTTTATCAAATCCCTAGTCTCATGTAGACCAGGGATTTGTTTTTTTATCGGACCAAATCGCTAACAAGTGCAATTTTCATGCTTTTCAAGGTGCGTGATAGGTCGTTGTATTTTGAAATTTGTTCATCGATGCCTTGGAGCATGGAAACTGCTTTTCCGAAAAGATCGGGGTTGGTTTTGTTTTTGTGGATTGCTTGTTTTACTAGATCGATTGTTTCCTTTTTGCGGATGAATGGAATCACGGATCCGATTTGTATTTCTCTGAATTTGTTTCCTTGCCATAGGGAATAGAAAACCCAATAGAGTTGTTCTTTTTCTGCAGCTGATTTGCATTCACACACGTAACAATTCGGACAGGGTTCTTCCATAGGTTTGCCTGAGTTCAATCCTTTGTTCAACACAAAGAAATGCTCGCCTGAGTATTCTACACCCGGACGATGCGTTTTGATGCTAAAAGTCAAGTTCATAGTTGTCTGATTTAGCATTTAATGACTTTAATCTACTTTGGGCATAGTTTCTCAAATTGAGATACATACTGCGTAAATTACCTGGTTTTAGATCATGTAATTCCTTCTCGTAAAAGGCAATTTCGGTTAGCAATTGTTTTCCATTCATTCGAGACATGATGGACTTTGCTACTGCTGGATTTACCAATTGGATTCCTGCGGTATTGGTCTTTCTTTGCATTATATGGGCTTTAAAAATTATGTTTTCTTTGCGCTTCGCGCCCACATTAATTCCAAAAGAAAACAAAGAAAAAAACGACTAAAAAGCCGAAAAAAAGAAAAAAAGAAAGCCTTTTTCTCTGGGGCTGAATGAGGGGAATGCAAGCTTTTTTCAAAAAAAATACTACCCGAGTGATGATGTGATTACAGATTAGCGATTACAGATTGGGGATCACAGATTAGGGATTTGGGATTACAGATTACAGATTGGGGATTACAGATTAGTGATTACAGATTACAGATTTAATAGAGGGTGGAGATTTTTTTTGAAAAACCCGGAGGGCTTGAACTTGCTTGGACTGAATGAATGCCCCTAACTTTGCTTTCATTTTTTTATTTTTGAGCCTAGATCAATCAAATAGGTCAATCAAAAAGAAGATCTATATTTACTGAAAATCAATCAAATGAAGAAGTCAATTATTTTGCTGTTAACTGGAGTATCTCTTGGTGTAATGGGGTTTAAAATTCAAGAAAGGATTCAAAATAAACCTGTGAAAATTTATCAAAAAGGGAAATCCAAAATTGTTGTTTGGGAAAACAAAGGTGCTGATGACAAAACTTGGAAAAACTATCAAGTTGAGAAAGAATACTATAAGAATGATGAGGTAAAATATTCTAATAGTTTTAATGAAAAAAGAACTTTTGGATTTAAAAGAAATTCTTGATGAAGCAATTCTAGAAATACAGAAATCGGATAAATAAAAAGGTAAAACAGCCTTGAGCGCTGCCGCGTGGAGCAAGGCAGCACGGCGAACAGCTGGAGGTTTATCGGAAGCTGTGAAGCTTGTGGAAGGAGGAACGACTGGAACAAAGCGAGCCGTCTGCGAGTTGAGCGAAGGGGGAAATGGGGAGTGAGAAACGAAGCGAAAGCGAAGTGGAGCACGGGAATGACCTCACCCGCTTTGACGGGTCAAGGGTTTGGCGGATTTTTTGATTTTCGGAGGGAGTACTTTAAGTAAGGGTGTGATGGAATGGAATTCCGATGGGAATCGGGATGGAATGAAAGAACACGCTTGGCATGATGGATTAATATTAGGAAGAAAGGATATAGTTTGCTCTGCGTTTTCAGCAGTGCAAAAGGCTGTATAGATCATCAAAAAATGTGACAAACCCGCAGCCTGAGCGATTTAGCAGGCGAGCCAAACCCAAGGGGCGGTGGACACCCGGTTAATAGAATGTGAATGAGAGCGATAGCGGAAATAAACAACCTTGAAAGGGCCTGGGTGGACAAAGAAGCCCCGACTGAGGAAACCAATGAGCCACGCAAGAAAAACAAGTGAACAGCCACCAAGTGAATTCTGAACGACTGGCTAAGGAACGGTCCCTACTAAGCCCGAACGACCATCGGAAGAGAGCTTGTATTAGGCTTGTCGGGATGTTTTTTCTTGCTGGGGCGAAGACTTGACGAAGACCGCTTTACCTCTAGGTTTATTAAAGATAATATTTGATGGTTGATTCATGTTTGAAGATAGAAGCAAAAAAGAAAATGGGATTGAAAAGTTGATCGAAAAAAACATTTTGGGCTGCATGGACCTCAACAAGGAAAGGCACGATGAAATAATTGGTTTGTTTGGGAGGTTTGTTGGTAAGTGCCTTGGCTTGATTATGTTGGGATAGGGTAGGAAGGTGAATTCCTTCAACATCGATTGATGGAATGAAATGGAGGCAATGGGTGTTGGGACAATTAGGTTTGAGAGTGGGAATGAGAGCGAAAGCGGGAATGTGCAGTCTCAAGTTTGAATAAGATAATTTATGGGTTGAATTAATTTTAGAATTTGATGCAAACATGAAAATGGGATTGAATTGTTGATCGAAAAGAAAACATTTTTGGTTGCAAGGATCTCATCAAGGAAAGGCACGATGAAATATCTGATTTGAAGGTTGATATTTACAGTGAGTGCCTTGGCTTGACTATGTTGGGATAGGGTAGGAAGGTGAATTCTTCTTCCCCATTTACACATTTGAATATTCTATCAAATATTCTAATGTATAATGACGAAAATTACTCTAAATAGAGCAATTTTGTCAGGGTTAACCCCGACAAAACTTTGTTTTAGTCGGCCTTTCAGGCAAATTATGCTTTATGCAAAATTTGGGTTAAACCGATTGACGGAATGAAATGTAGGCAATGGGTGTTGATCTGCCATGGCGAAGGCGGTTACCGTGTAAAAGCCGAAGACCGTTAAGGCAGCCAAGAGTAAGAAAGGGTGGCAAAATATAAAAGATCTCGCCACCATTTTTGATTATGCATATTGGATTAAAGACCAAGTAACAGCTTTACCTCCATACGGTGGCATTCTATTACCTTTTGCAATTGGTGCTGTTGTGCTAGGTGTACCAACAACTTTCCATACACCACTTTCTGGACATGATTCACCTGTTTTTGCTGTTGTATGTAAAGGTTTTTTCATATTCGAAAATTTATGCGATTTCTGCCAAAGGGACAGTACCTCAAGAGAATAACTATTTTCCTTTAACCCATTCTCCTATCTGAGTTAATTTTATATGTGTTAGCCTATTTGGCTTTAATTATTTCTGTTATTTCAAAGTGCATCCCATCTGGTCTTGAAAAGTGACCTCCCCAATAAAAACCCCACTTATTGGCAATGGGAACAAGCTCTCGAACCGAACCGACTTGACCTACCAATGCGGGCGTTTTCCCTAATCCATTCCATGCTACATTGATGTCGAAAGCGGTTCCGTAGGAATGATTCGATAATTGGGTTCTGCTACCCCGAACAAACCGTGGATAATAAGCTCCTGAATAGGTTTTAATCAGGTGTAACAGTCCTTTCTTTTCTACCTCAATAAAAAATTGTTGCAATTGATAAGTGCATTCTTTGTGAAAGCGCATGCGGGTATATTTGCCATTGGTAGCTAGTGCTAACTGTGGAAGATTGACTAAAACTATGTTGTCTTTTTCAAAGGAATTAGTCACGATAATTCCCTCTGGATTTGCGGAGGTTGGTTTGGGCTTGAAGGTTATTTTTCCAAAGATTGCCTCCCGCTGCGCTTGAGTCACCAAGGGTAGGAAATCTGGTTTTGCTGGAAAATTGAGTGACCCTTTTGAAGTAAGATCCGAGTCTTTGATATCCAAATGAAAACCCAATGCGATCGCCTTCGCCCAGGTGGTAGAACCGACTATCCCATCCTCTTTCATCTTGTATTTTCGCTGAAACAGTTTGGTCGACTCGTGTGTTTTATTGCCAAAATCATCGTCGATAACACTTTTGTATAGATTCATATTTCGTAAAAATGCTTGCCAGTCTCCAACTAGTTCATTTTTCATCCCTTTTCTTAAAACAATAATATTTTTCATCTTTTGCTTTTTCGTATTCGCATACATTGGATACAACCCAAGAATCTCACCCTTTTTAACGACATTTCCCAATTAATCTTTGGATGTTCTGCTTTCCAAATGAACAAAAAAGTTTCTGCTCATCCAAAAATTTAGTGATTTCAGGTATT
>CAYRMV010000203.1:0-4690 GCA_964425255.1 uncultured Flavobacteriales bacterium | reverse complement strand
GATCATCAATGCGTATAACTTAATTGATGGTATTGACGGTCTAGCATCTGTTGTTGGTATCATCATCTTTTCAATTTTGGGCGTCATGTTTTACTTATTGAAATTTGAACTATTCTTTGGAATCTGTTTAATCATGATCGGATGCTTGACTGCATTTTTGCGTTATAATCTATCTGTTAGCAAGAAGATTTTCATGGGCGATACCGGTTCACTATCAATCGGTTATTTGATTGCCGTAATGGTAATTCGTTTGTTTGCAACACCAAGTAATACCCTTCAAAACTTACCGTTTCAATTAGAAAACCTCCCGTTAGTTATTATGGCAATATTAGTTGTACCATTCTTTGATACCGCACGTGTTTTCACGATTCGAATTATTAATAAAAAGGGGCCATTTTCACCGGACAGAAATCATATACATCATATTTTGATTGATTATTTGCATTTGTCACATAGACGTGCTAGCTTTTTCATTGGGATCATCAATGTACTTTTTATTGCAGTTTTTTTAATGCTAAGTAGTTACATCACAAATTTCTGGCTAGCGCTTATCATGCTTGTTGCCATTCTTTTTTTGGTATACTTTTTTTATCGGATCAATGAATCATATTCCAATATTCGACGAAAAAATTACATCAGAAAGCAACTAAACAGGCAAAGGAGCCCCCCCAATTTAAAGAAAGGCTATACGGAGTAACATTTTTCAAAATAAAACGTACTATTTCGAGATTTAACACTTTTTACTTCATTTTCGATGACAAAATATCTTGTTTTCCTTTCACTTTTTTTAAGCTGCTTATTGAATACTTCTTGCAAATTGCGTGAAAAGACGGTATACTTTCAAGGATCGGGAGTTTCTGACAGCATTGGAAAAAACACAAATTTCACTCCAACCCTTATGATCGATGACTTTTTATCGATTGTTGTATATGGTGATGATCCTGAATCAGTAGTACCATTCAACCTTACAAATAATGTAAATGGTGGTGTTTTGGCCGGTTATAATTCTGGTGTCCCTAGCCCATCCGGATATCTAATTGATAATGAAGGGAATGTAAATATGCCAGTCATAGGAAAAGTTCATCTTGCAGGTCGAAGCCGGGCTGAAGCCACTGAGATTATTCAAGTCAAATTAAAAGAATTTGTAGCTAACCCTATTGTTACTATTCAAATACAAAATTACAAGGTTACAGTGCTCGGGGACGTAAGAAATCCGGGGACATTTAAAATCCCAAATGAACGAATTACGCTTATTGAAGCTATTGGGCTGGCGGGTGACCTTACCATTACCGGTTCTAGAAAAAATGTACTTGTAATCCGTGACTCTATCGGTGTGAAAAAAGAATACCGAGTTGATCTAACGAAAAAGGATCTCTTCCAGTCACCGGTTTATTATCTAACACAAAATGACGTTGTTTATGTTGAACCCTCCTACGTAAGAAGAACCGAAGCCACTTTATGGAGATCTTCAGGTTCATTCTTCATTTCCTTGGCTTCAATCTTAATCACTACGATTACATTTATCAGCATTAACTAAATGAGTAATCAGCATACGCATCCAACAACCTCTTCACGACAAGATGAAGGAATAAATATTCGCAATATCCTTGAAGAATATCTCCATTACTGGCATTGGTTCGTAATCGGGGTATTCATCACATTATCGTGCGCCTGGGTTTATTTGCATTACACCATTCCGATTTATGAATCGAAAGCATCTGTGCTATTTAAAGATGACCAAGAAAGTGCAAGTAGTGCTGATGCCGCGCTACTCAGTGGAATTGGATTGATTCAAGGGGCTAACAATTTGGAAAATGAAATAGAGATTTTTCGATCTAGGACATTGTTGTACCGCGTTGCCAACGAACTCAAACTAAATGTCAAGTTTCATTTGATCGGTGATAAAAGTGGTATGATCAAGAGTGAGCTATATTCAAATTCACCCATTTCTTTAGAATCCGTTGGTCATGATAGTTTATTACACAATATGCAAGAACGATATTACGTTCAATTTGAAAGCAGTCATGATTTCTTATTAAGCAAAACAGATGGTACTGAACTCGGTAAATTTCAATACGGCAGTGTGATCAATAGCCCATCCGGAAAATTCATCATCAACAAATCATCAAAGAACTTCCCTGCGTTTTTAGGAAAAACAGTATTAGTAACTCTTGAGCCAATCGAATCGGTTGTAAGTAACTTACGAAATTCCATAGCTGTTGAAAGTAAAAGCAAAGAATCGCATGTTCTAACAATCTCTTTAAAAGGAATCAATATTGATAAAAACAATGCGACGATCAATGAGCTAATAAGGCAGCATCGGAAAGATGCCATGGAAGACAAAAATGAAGTAGCAAGTAATACAAGCTCATTCATCAATGAACGCATGAAATTTATTGCTGTTGAATTATCCACAGTGGAAGAACAAGGGCAAGATTACAAAACCAAATACAACCTGATTGATGTGACTACAGATGCAGTCAAGTTTCTAGAAAAAGAAAGTCAAACAGATATGCAAATTACCCAGACCACCATTCAACTTAGTTTGGCTGATTTTATGGTGGATTTCATCCAGAAACACCAGGGGTACAGTATGTTACTTCCATCAAACCTGGGTTTCGAAGACCAAAGTGTGAACAACTCGGTTGAGCAATACAACAACCTTGTACTAGACCGGAATCGATTACTACAAAATTCAAGTGAAAAGAACCCTTTAATCCAGAAGATTGAAGCGCAACTTTCTAGCATCAAATCTAGCATTGTTTCTAGCCTGAAAAATAGTAGCTCCAGCTTGCAACTCCAATTGAAAAAATTAAAGAAACAAGAGGATCTTTATCGATCTAAAATTGCATCAGTCCCACAATTTGAACGTGAATACCGTGACATTCTTAGACAGCAGCAAATCAAAGAATCACTATACTTATATTTGCTTCAAAAGCGTGAAGAGAATGAAATTTCTTTGGCTGCTACTGTTAGTAATACGAAAATTATTGATTTAGCTTTTAGCGACGGGATACCAGTTTCTCCGAATAAGAAAATCATTTATTTGAGCGCGCTTTTATTTGGATTGATCTTACCCGGAGGTATCGTGTACCTTCGAAAAATAATAGACAACAAAGTCCATTCGGCTAAAGATCTTGAGAAATACAACTTGCCTTTCTTGGGTGAAATACCTCTCAATTCGGGAAATGAACATATAATTGCTACTAACAATTCTAAATCTGGTATTGCCGAGGCATTTAGAATGATTCGTACCAATATTAATTTCCTACTAGAGAAGAATATTGAAAAGGGACAAGTGATCATGATTACGTCCACCGTTTCAAAAGAAGGAAAAACTTTTACCTCCATTAACTTGGGACACACAATTGCCAACAGTGGAAAAAAAACTGTGGTTTTAGGAATGGATCTTCGCGCTCCGAAATTTAAACAATATCTCGGAATCGAATTTAAAAATGGAATTTCAAACTACATTATTAATCCAGATCTAACAATTGATGAGATTCTTATAACTTCTCAAGAAAATGAAAATCTCACCTACATTATTTCAGGTGACATCCCTCCTAATCCCTCTGAATTGTTGATGCGAGATCGCCTGAAAGTACTAATCGAAGAGCTCAAAGAACGTTTCGATTTCGTGATTATAGATACTGCACCTATAGGTTTGGTGACTGACACGATGTTAACAAGTCCTTTGGCCGATTTGGTAATCTACGTGGTTCGCGCCAACCAGTTGGATAAACGCATGCTTTCAGTACCCTCGGATCTTTATCATTCCAACAAGCTTGGTAAAATGTGCGTTTTGATAAATGGTACAATGATGAAACGAAAAGGCTATGGTTATGGCTACGGATACGGGTACGGATATGGTTACGGATACGGGTACGGCGAAGAAACCGAAGCACCTAATGGATTTAGATTAGTAAATCTAAATCCTAGAAATTGGCATAAGTTGTTTAAGCGATAAGGTGTAAACTGCGTTTATTTTTTATACTTATCATTCAATCCTTTCCCGCCAAGAATCAAGGGAACAATTTTCTCCAATCTTGCGACTTGGGTATTCACCTGCTTGGCCTCTTTGATGTACAAGGCATATTCTTTTTGCCTTCCAGGTGTTAGTTTATAGAATGCCTCTTGCAAGTTACTTTCCGTTTCTAATTTTTTCTGCAAAATTTCCGGGAAGGGTTCCGGTTCAAATTTGGTCGGAGCTTTCTTCATCCCTTTCTTTTCGATCAGTATCGCCTCTTCCACATATGCACGGATCATCGCGGCATTCATTTCGTTAACCCCGGTAAAACGCCATTGACGTAAAGATTTGGTTTTTCCTTCAGATGCATTCACCAAAACTCCGAACTTATCATCGATAAAGACACCGTTGTAGAACCAAACAGAAAAGAAATGTTTAAAGCCACCGAAACTTACGACGTTCTTTCCATTAAACGTATATACATCGGCTCCCCATTTTTGAACTATCTCGAGCTCAGGAAATTCAGCCAGCAATCTAATGACCACATCACATTCCTCGTCCCATTTCCCACCACTTTGCTGCATTAGGATAATTTTAATTCTCGAAAATACTTCCTGTAATATATAAGAAAACCCTTCTCGATATGAGAAGGGTTACACTTTTAACAGTTGCGGTCTGGACGGGACTCGAACCCGCGACCCCATGCGTGACAGGCATGTATTC
>CAYRMV010000202.1:0-4733 GCA_964425255.1 uncultured Flavobacteriales bacterium | reverse complement strand
GGCAACTATAAGGTATTGGATCGTGTAATTTTTCAGTATAAATCAAAATTGAACGGTAGATTTTTACGCCAATAACACTATTTTTGAGCAGCTTCTTTCGCTTTTGACAAAGAACAAGGGACACCGTTTAATCAACAATTTTGGAGGTACTGAAAGAAGAACTACAAGTTTATTACTGAATCTAAAACACCATGGGACAACCCACTTATTCTCGTCTATATCGCATCATGCACTGGGCAATCGCGATCTCATTCATCCTGCTGATGCTTACGATCTTTCTGCGAATGACGTGGATGAATAAGAACAACGTCGCAGCGATCATCCAAGATTTCTTGAGTGAAACGGACCAAAAATTATCACAAGAACAACTCCTAAAACTGGCAAAAAAGATTCGACAACCCATGTGGATTTGGCATATCTACATCGGTTATTTTATGGTGGGACTGTTCATTATTCGTCTTTTGCTTTCGGCAACGGGACACATGAAATTTCAAAATCCGTTCAAAAAGAGCCTTTCGATCAAAGATAAATTTCGCAAGTGGGCCTATGTGGTTTTCTACATCGGTGTGGCGATTTCGTTGGTAACCGGTGTAATCATCGAATTGGGACCTGAATCACTGAAAGAACCGATGGAGGAAATACACGTTTTGGGAATCTATTATTCGGTTGCGTTCATTGGTATCCATTTAGCCGGTGTTCTATTGGCGGAATTCACAAATCAGAACGGAATTATTTCAGGCATCATCAGCGGAAAAAACAAGGAACAAACGCCGGTAAACGAGAAGTAAAAAACCGAAAAAGTACAGGAAATCCAAGAGATCGTTCACTTGACGGAGTCGCAAAGAAATCCATCTTTGGCACCGGTTTTTGACCTTCTTCCAACCGAAGGTTCAGCAAATCCGATTTAATAAATCAACCCGTATGAAAAAGTACTTTCTGCTTGCATTCACGCTGATCCTTCTGGCTTCTGCATGCTTGATGAGTTGTGATAAATACCGCGCTAAAAGATGGTCCGGAATCTACGCCTGTCAGGTGGACTATCATTACTTTGACATAACGCCTCAAAGCATCGATTGTACCTACACGCAAGATATCGAGATCAAAGAAGATGGCAGAAATGTGATCGTTTTGGGACATCAGGTCTACGTCGACTGCTTGCGCCATGAAAATAAATACCGTGTTGGTGACATTCACAATTATTTGGAAGTCCAATTCAAAAAAAAACAGGTTTTCATTTTTAGATACGGTGGTGGTTTAGGTGGAAATGCATCCTACCGCTATGTCGGAACGAAAAAGTAATTTCGTTGCTACTGAGAACATCATTGGTAATGGTCTATAATTGCGTGTTTTTTAAATCCCAAAGCAGTACTGCGATTTCAACTCCTGTAACAGATCATCATTTCGCAAAAAAAAGTTAATCCGACCCTGATTTCAAACCCTACTTTGATTCCTGCCGTTATGCCAAATAGTGAAAAGAGGTATTATGAAAATCATTTTGTCGATGGGCATCTTTTTGGGAGCCTTAACCAGTTTGAACGCTCAAACAGAAAACGAGGAACGCGAACGAAGCGATAGTTTGTACATCGATGCTTTCGAAAACACCAATAATCCCGATAAGGTGTTGCACGCCGAACCACTTTACATTGATCTGATACGCGATCTTGGTGCCCGAAAAGGCGAAAAAGAATGGAATGTAGGAATGGGGTTATCCGACAATGGAGATTATGACAAATATACCGCTCTGATTGAGTATGAATGGGCGCCTATCGATCGACTTGGACTTGAAGTAGAACTTCCGTTTTCGTTGTTCTATGCAACCAACGGACAAAAGAATGCACCCGGTAGCCGTTTGAACAGTTTAAAGTGCGCCGCACAATACACTTTTTTTGTCTCTGAAAAACGGAAAACGAGTGTGGCTTTCGGTTACATTCACGAGTTGGAAATGACCGAGTTCAAAAGTTATGGGAAAAGCAATGTATTTACAGGAAACATCTACAATCCCTTTCTCGTTGCTGCGAAGCGTTTCGGAAACAATTTTCACACGTTGTTGTACACGGGACCACAATGGCTGAATCATTTTCGGAATCAAACAAGTGAATTCCACTGGCAAATCAATAGCAACGTGCATTACATGATCTCCGGCACCCGAAATTTCGTCGGCATCGAATTCAATAAAGTCATACGTGATCGTGATTTTGACCTTGTAATCAGACCGCAAATGAAAGTTGGGGTCGCGGAGAACTTCATGGTTGGTATTGTGGCCGGCATTCCTGCGAGTAAACGCAATGAACGACTGAGTACTTTCCTCCGACTCATCTATGAACCCGGACATAAAAAAGGAGCGCATACACCAGTAAACAAGGAACGAAAAATGTTCATTTAGCCGCAACAAATATTCGAAGCATGGAGGAATTAGCATTCAAATAAATTAATTTCGGTTCCGAAAATCAAACGCTTTTATATGAAGCTCATCCATTATTGCATCCTCAGCATTTTTATGCCTATCTCCTTGTTCGCTCAGGTAACTTCAAATCCTTCCCCCAAAGAAAAAAACACCTTATATGCAGAGGCTTTTGGACAGGGATTTTGTGGATCTGTCAATTATGACCGCATCATAAAAACAAACAATTCCTGGTCACACAGCGTCAGTGCAGGATTTACATTTGTTCCAAAATCTATTGGCTTTGGAGATGGCACTTATGTGGGTATACCGATTTCTTACAACTGGTTACTTGGAAAAAAAAGTCATCACTTGGATCTGGGATTGGGAATAACCTGTTTTGCGGTTAATCCTAACTCGGATGAGATATCGCACTTTTACACCACCTTTTCACCGAAAATTAGCTACCGTTTTCAACGTCCGCAGGGAGGATTATTCTTGAAAGCTACTGCTTTGGTGATGTTTGATGCTTTAAATGCAACATCCTATAAATTTACCACAAGTACCTACAGGAGATATTCTTACCTAAACAACGTTGTTGGTCTGGGTTACTTTGCATTTCCATGGCCAGGATTGAGCCTGGGGTATACGTTTAAATAATTCGCTTATTAATAAGAAACAGCTATTTTTAGCTTACATTGATTCGCTTAGAAACCAAATACATCCATGGAATATTCCTTCAAACAATTACCAAACGGTATTTTTCGCAAAGAACTCAGTTTTCTCTTGATCGGTGCGCTTTTGCTTCTGGTGGTCAATGTAATTTGGATTATTATCTGCGAACAACAAGATCTATCACCAGTGATTCAATTACTTGTATTTATTTTTTCGAATATCCTATTCCTATACCTCGGAATACGCTGGTTTACAACGAAGCACCTAGTTTTAAAACAGATCCAATTACACCCGGATCGGCTTGTCGTGGTTGAACACGGTCCGAATAAACTTCACGCTGGAACTTCTGAAAAAAACACCACAATTGCCCTAACACCAGAAATGATCCGTTGCTACCGTTATTTGGACGACAGTGATACAGCGGGTCGTTTCGAAATTGTGACCAATGATCCACTTCAAAAACTGATCATTCCAAACACACTTTTTACCAAAAGCCAACCTTACGAAACGTTTATCACAGCAATCAAATTGTGGTTTGAAAAACATGGAGTACAAGGGTGCAGTGTGCACAAGCGATCGCCAAATAATTAAGTTGATTTTTAGATAAAGAATTCTAAATTTGATGGAAATCGAAACGTTATCGATTATCCTGTTCATTTAACCTTCATGCTATGCGATTTTTATGTATCCTACCCTTCTTCATCGGAATTAGTTTATCCCTTCATGCTCAGGTTGGCGTTTTAAAATCTGAAACCGAAACACAAGCCATCTCCAAAAAAGTCTCAGAACTATTTTCGAAGAATAAAATTTCTGATGCTTTCAATGAAATAAATCCATATTGGCCGCTACCTGAAAATGAACTCATAGCGATCGAGGATAAAACAATCAAATACCTGAATGTGATCGAAGACCGTTTTGGCAGATCCATCGGCTTTGTTAAAGTAAAAAATGAAACCATTTCCGATTTTGCGATCCGTGAAACGTATTTGGTACGCTACGAAAACACAGCCATTCGCTTGATCTTCACGTATTACAAGAACAACGAAGGCTGGATCGTCAACGCCTTCAAATGGGACGATTCCTACGATGAGGAATTTAAGTGATTCCCGCAACATTTTAATCCCTTTTCCAATTGTACACAGCTATGTCACAAATTGATCTGATCATTGAGGAACGTGCAGCGGATATCGGCGATTTTTTAGTCGGTCGGATTCTACCATTTCGTCAAAAACGCATGGTTGGACCTTTCATTTTTATTGACCATATGGGTCCGGTAAAGCTAAACGAACGCCAGCAAATGGATGTTCTACCTCATCCCCATACTGGTCTTTCTACCCTCACCTATTTGTTTGAAGGAAGCATCCAACACCGGGATTCACTGGGAAACAATTTAGAGATCACACCCGGAGCGGTGAACTGGATGACGGCTGGAAAAGGAATTGTGCACAGTGAACGCACACCCGAACGTTTGCGAAATACCCAAAAACAGTTGCATGGACTTCAAATTTGGGTGGCACTACCCAAAGAACTGGAACACATGGATCCGGAATTCTGTCATGTGTCCCAAGATGAAATTCCGACTTGGGAAACTGACGGCATCCAGTTTAAACTTATCGCCGGTGAAGCCTTTGGACGTAAATCTGCCGTTCCTGTTTACAGCAAATTGTTTATGATCGAG
>CAYRMV010000201.1:0-4819 GCA_964425255.1 uncultured Flavobacteriales bacterium | reverse complement strand
CGAACATATCATCTATAAGAGTCTGTTGCCAGAAATTAACAATCGAATTCGGTTTTTATGCGATGTTGGTTTGGGATATTTGACCTTAAATCGACAAGCAAATTCGCTTTCAGGAGGCGAATCGCAACGAATCAATTTAGCAACATCTTTGGGGAGTAGTTTAGTGGGTTCGATGTATATTTTGGATGAACCAAGCATCGGTCTTCATCCGCGTGACACAGCCAAATTGATTCAAGTATTGAAAAATCTCCGCGATTTGGGAAATACCGTTATCGTTGTTGAACACGAAGAGGACATCATGCAAGCTGCTGATGAAATTTTAGACATTGGTCCGAAAGCGGGAATTTATGGTGGTGAAGTCGTTTTTCAAGGAAATCACACGCAATTATTGAATCAACCAAACAGTTTGACAACGCAATATTTAACTGGTGAACGACAAATTCCGATTCCAAAACGAAGAAAAATAGGCAAAGACAAAATTTCGGTTATTGGAGCACGTGAAAATAATTTGAAAAATATCCGAGTAGACTTTCCCTTGCATGCCTTTGTTTGTGTTACAGGAGTAAGTGGATCTGGAAAATCAACTTTGGTAAAAGATATTTTGTATCCCGCTTTAAGGAAACATTTAGGTCAATTTGGTGACTTCCAAGGAAATTTCAAAGCCATCGAGGGTGATCTGAAATCCATCAAACAAATTGAACTCGTGGATCAAAATCCAATTGGTAAATCTTCCCGAAGCAATCCGGCCACGTATGTCAAAGCGTTTGATGATATCCGTGATTTGTTTTCCCGTCAGGCGATTGCCAAAGCACGTGGATACAAACCTGGATTTTTCAGCTTCAATGTCGAAGGTGGACGCTGTGAGATGTGTGAGGGCGAAGGTTATGTAACAGTCGGCATGCAGTTTATGGCAGATGTACATCTATTGTGTGAATCGTGCAATGGAACTCGTTTCAAATCGGAAACTTTGGAAGTTGAATTTCAAGGAAAAAACATTGCCGATATCTTGGAAATGGATATTCAGACCAGTTTGACATTCTTTGACTCTTCGAAGGATAAATTAGCAGAAAAAATTGTCGCTAAAATACAACCATTGGCAGATGTAGGTTTGGGCTACTTAAAACTAGGGCAATCATCGAGCACACTCAGCGGTGGTGAAGCACAACGAATCAAACTTGCCTCTTTTCTTTCCAAAGGAGAAAGCAGTCAATCTACCTTGTTTATTTTCGATGAACCCACTACGGGACTTCATTTCTACGACATCGAAAAACTATTGATAGCCTTCCAACGACTCATTGACCAAGGCAATTCCATCATTGTCATCGAACACAACGGCGATGTAATCAAATGTGCAGATTGGATCATTGACATGGGGCCTGAAGGAGGAAACAAAGGTGGAAATGTGGTGTTTGTAGGGACACCCGAGGAATTAATTCAGAGTAAAGAAAGTTACACGGGGCAATTTTTAAGAGGAAAGATGAATAACAAAATGAATTAAAATCTTGAAAAAAAACAATTAATCTACCTGAAAATAAAGTATGATTTAATTGAAAATTTATCTTTGAAAAAAATAATTATGAAAAAAATCGTTTTACTCAGCTTATTTATATTTAACATTTTTATAATAGCTGCACAAAAAAAAGAACTAATGGGAGTTCTTTTTGAAATTTCCGATGCGGCAGAAACAAAAGCTCAATTATTTTCTTTGGGAAAACATAATGGATTTACTTATACTATCTCATATGATGGGGTAATTGTAAATAATATGCCAGCAAATTTTAAATATATTTTAAATAAATGGAATGATAAACTTGAATTAGTTCTTTCAAAGCCGATTGTTATGAAAACAGAAGAATATCAAGTTGGAAAAGGTACTACAGAAGAATTTCATTTAATCAATGGAGATATTTATATCATTTTAACAACAAATAACAAAAAAACGAAAGAAAAAGAAATTTACATTTCTGAATACTCAACATCCGACTTTACGTTAAAGAAATCCAAAAAAGTTGCCAATTATAAAACGATGAAAAATAGGTGGCCAAGTCAAACTTTTGTTTTCGGAGGTGAAGAAAATGTAGATGAATTTGGAATTTTAAATCAAAATATAATTGATGTTATTAAAGGAAAAATAATTTACGAATACAATGTTTTGATTGTTGATAAAGAACTAAATGTAAAATATGAAAACAAACTAGTTTCTGAAAGTAAGTATCTCTCAATCTTTAATTTTAGTATTTCTAATAATCAAATTATTTTCTTCGAAAAAGACTTTGACGAAGAAAATCTTGAAGAAAAAATTAGCGTGAATGTAGTCAATCTAGATACGAAACAACAATTAAGATTTCAATTTGATGACTCATCTATTGGGAATATGAATAGTTTTACATTTAAACTACAGAATAATATTTTGTCTGTTACAGGTTTCTTTAAAACAAAAATTGAAAAGTCAAATGATGATGCTGGAGTCTTTTCTCAAAAATATGATATCACAAATGGAAAATTATTGAATGAATCGAAGAAAAGTTTCGATTTTGAATTCATTACTCAAAACATGACTCCAAAAGAATTAAAAAAAGCGGAAAAAAATGAACAGAAAGAACGTGATATTGATCCATACAAAATTTTAATTATCAGTACTTTTGATGATTCAGATGGTTCTAAATTTATGATTGGTGAACGTTTTAACTATTATAGTCAAACTATTCAAGGTAATGGATATACAACAACTGTAAATAGTTATTTATACTCAGATTTGGTTATCGTAAAAATGAATCAAGCTGGTGAATTTGTACTCATTGAAAAATTCCTGAAATTTGTAAGCGCATCGCATCCTGAGCAAGTTTCAACACTAGTATACAATCGTTCAGATGATCCTTTTTTCTCAATTATTTATCAAGAAGATGAATCTATCAAATTGGCTAAAATCAACAAAATAGATGCAACCTTTCAAAAAGTGATTGTATTAAATGAAAGTGATTTTGGAAAGTATACTCCAATGTTTGGAAGAACCGTACAAATAGATAGTTCCAAATTTGATGTTCCTTTAGATAAAGTTGGAAACTCAAAAATAATGAGAATAACTTTTTAATAATTCATTGAAAGTAATCGTATTATTTAAGTCAATGAAAATTTTTAACTTATACTAAGGGTAAATCTCTTGTCGATTGTCATAGCTTAAATTGAAAAATGAAAAGTATGAAATCACACATGGGAATTTGGACTTTATTGGTCTTACTCGTTTTTGGAACTTCTTGTAAAAAACACGTTTTTGGAATTTCAGGAAAAGGTGTCACAGAAAGTGAAATTCGCCTTATCCAAGGATTCAATCGCATAGATTTAGATATAGATGCCTTGGTTGAAGTGAAACAAGCTTCGGAATATTATGTTGAAGTTTTTGCTCAAGGAAATCTCTTATCACATTTGACAACGAATGTTTCCAATCAAAAATTAACCATTTCCTTCGATACTTGGGTTCGTAAGCACGATGACATCAAAATTATTATTCATGCTCCTGACATTTCGGAGTTAGAAATCAGTGGCAGCGGTCAGATTCAAGTTGTAAATACGTTGAATACCAACGAACTGAAAACAAACATCAGCGGTTCTGGAAAAATTATTATTCAAGAATTAATAGCAACAAAAATGGGAAGCTCCATCAGCGGAAGTGGAAAAGTGGAAGTATTAGCTGGAACAATTCAGGAAACTATTCATAAAATCAGTGGATCTGGTGATGTAAAAATGCTTCAAGCAAGTGCTGTATCCTCAGATGTTTCTATTAGTGGAAGTGGAAAATTGGAATTGCATTGCACCGATCAATTAAAAGTGCGTATTTCTGGTTCAGGAAGCGTGTATTACAGTGGCGAACCGAGCATTGATGTTGACATCAGCGGATCAGGGAAATTGATCAAATTATAAACAAGCTTTCACCAAAAGAGGACGGAAAGCGTGATGCATAACATGGTCATTCGTTTTCCTCCTTTTTCAATATAAAACTTCATGAAAAATATCATTTTTGGGTGGCTTTTGCTACTCACAGGGTTTTCTATTGCCCAAAATACACAAACGGTTCGTGGAACAGTACTGGATAAAATCACACAAATTCCCATTCCGGGAGTAAAAGTAAAAATACAACATGCAACCAATCCAAGGTTACAAATGACGGATGTAGATGGAAATTTTCGCTTCGAACAAATTCCATTTGGTCAACAAGAAATCGAGTTTACATTTTCTGGGTATCAACCAATTACTTTGAAATCCGTTTTTGTTGGTGCTGGAAAAGAAGTTGTTTTGACTATTTCAATGGAAGAAAAAATGACCGAAATCAACGAAGTAACCATCAAAGCAAAAAGCGATAAACGCATTCCTGTCAATGAAATGTCAACCGTAAGTACCCGCACTTTTTCCGTAGAAGAAACACAAAAATTTGCAGCTGCGGTTAATGATCCTGCGCGAATGGCAACCTCATTTGCGGGAGTAGTTTCAGGAAATGATGGAAGCAATCACATCTCGATTCGTGGTAATTCGCCCAATGGATTAATCTGGCGAATGGAAGGTGTAGAAATTCCCAATCCCAATCACTTTTCGATGGTGGGAACATCGGGCGGTGGAATTTCGATTTTGAGTGCACAATTGATGGGAAATTCCGATTTCTCCACTGGAGCCTTTGCCGCTGAATATGGAAATGCCCTTTCAGGTGTTTTTGACATACGTTTAAGAAAAGGAAATAACCAACACCGAGAACATACCTTTCAAGCAGGAATTTTGGGAATTGATTTCGCCACCGAAGGTCCATTCAAAAAAGGATACAATGGTTCCT
>CAYRMV010000200.1:0-4883 GCA_964425255.1 uncultured Flavobacteriales bacterium | reverse complement strand
TGATTGGTTTCATTGACGATAATCCAAAACTGGCATCAACACGAATGGAAGGCTTGGTTGTTTATCCAAGCTCCAAATTAGAGATACTTATCAAAGACGAAGGAATTACGACATTAATTGTTGCTATTCAAAAACCAAACGAAGAAAACTTACAACGAATCATTGATATTTGTCTGAAAAACAACATCCAAATTCAACGTGTTCCAACACCAAAAAGCTGGATCAATGGTGAATTTTCAACCAAACAAATCAATAAAATCCGCATTGAAGATTTACTCGGTCGTAATCCTATCAAACTAAACGAAGACAAAATTCAACAAGAGCTAAGTGGAAAAACTGTTCTAGTGACTGGTGCAGCTGGATCAATCGGCAGCGGATTGGTTAGACAAATTGCTGAATATGAACCAAAAAAACTAATTCTTCTCGATCAAGCAGAATCTCCTATGTATGATTTTCAAAACGAAATGCTTCATCATTTCCCACTTTTGGAACTGGAAATCATCATTGGCGATATCCGAAATTTTGAACGGATGGAGAACGTTTTTGCTACTTTCCAGCCCGATTATGTTTTTCATGCAGCGGCCTACAAACATGTTCCTTTGATGGAGGAAAATCCTTCTGAAGCAGTTTGGACTAACGTACATGGAACCAAAAACTTGGTCGACTTAGCTCAAAAATACAAGATTCATAAATTTGTGATGATTTCAACTGATAAGGCAGTAAATCCAACAAATGTTATGGGTGCGTCCAAACGTATCGCTGAAATCTATGCCCAACACGAAAACCAACATGGGAGAACAAAATTCATTACAACCCGATTTGGTAATGTATTGGGCTCAAACGGTTCCGTAATTCCTTTATTTAAAAAACAAATTGAACAAGGTGGACCAATCACAGTGACCGATCCGAAAGTAACACGCTTTTTCATGACCATTCCTGAAGCTTGTCAGTTGGTATTAGAAGCTGGGATCATGGGACAAGGAGGAGAAGTGTTTGTCTTCGATATGGGAGAATCTGTGAAAATCATCGATTTAGCAAAAAAAATGATTCAACTAAGTGGTTTGGAACTCGGAAAAGACATTGAAATCAAAGTAACTGGTTTGCGTCCCGGTGAAAAACTGTACGAAGAACTTCTTTCCAATGAGGAAAACACTTTACCGACGCATCATCCCAAAATATTAATTGCGAAAGTAAGACCTGTGGATGATGAAACGATCCATTCAATTCAAAAATTAACATCCTTATTTAAGGAACAAAACAACGAAAATTTAGTGCGATTAATGAAACAAATTGTCCCTGAATTTAAAAGTAACAATTCCATTTATTCCCGTTTAGACCAATGATATCACCCGCTAAAATTCAAGTTCGCTTCGCTGATTGCGATTTAATGGGACATGTAAACAATGCTGTTTATCTCAGTTATTTTGAAATGACACGAATGCATTATTTTGAACATTTGCTTGGCAAACAATGGGATTGGAACAAAAACGGTGTTCTCCTTCGCAAAAATGAAGTCGAATATTTTCGCCCAGTTTACTTGCATGATGAACCTGAAATCAGTCTTTTTACGGAGCACATTGGAACGAAAAGTTGTACTTTGGCATATGAATTGTTCGTAAATGGAGTACTATGCACAACGGGACGTTCGGTTTTGGTTTCATTTGATTCTACAAGCATGCAGACCACCGAATTGTCGGAACCACTAATAAACGCATTAAAGAAATTAATTCGCTAAATAACAATATTATGAAAGCTTTGACTCTAATTAATTGTCTCTTCTTTTTGGTATTTTCTTCACAAGCTCAAATTGAAACAATGGGTGGAAAAAGTGACAAAAAGTGCTACGAAAAAAGTTTAGCTCGAAAAGGTCAACGATTTGCCGATTTTGAATGTGGTAAAACAGTTGGTGTTCTTGATTGCAATGACAAACTGGAATTAGATGAAGGTAGCGGTATGATCTTAACCAAAGGAACAGGAAAACCTTTTAACGGAACATGTGAAACCTGTCATTCAAATGGATTGTTGGAACATAAAATTACGTTTGTAAATGGTCGTGAAGAAGGAATTGACACAACCAATTATGAATCAGGCTGTTTAATGGTTGTTCGCCAGCATATCGGGGGGAAAGAACATGGAAAATGGACGTATTTTTATGATTCTACTGGCTACACAGCTTGGGAAATGAACTATGCTTTGGGAGAAAAAAATGGCCAACAAATTTATTTCAGTCCAAAAGGAGATACCACTTTATGGGAAAATTACAAAAATGGCATTTTGCATGGACCCAAAAAAACGTATAACAAACGCACCAAAAAATTAGAAAAAGAAGCATTCTATGTGAATGGATTGCTTGAAGGAGCATTTATTGTCTACAACGAAGATGGAAAGATCATTCAAAAACTAAACTACAAACAAGGTAAGAAAAACGGTGTTTGTTCCTACTATTACGATGACGGAGTACTTCTTCGAACAGAAAATTGGGAAATGGATGCTAAGAACGGAGAATTTAAAAGCTTTTTTTACAACCAAACGATTGAATCAATCGAGAATTACAAAAAAGCAAGTGGTAAACCTGAACAATATGTTAGTGCTGACATTTACACCTGCGCCAATCGAGATGTAACGAATCAAGTTTTGCGCATGATTACAGACAAAAAACCGTCAACGGCAATCATTGAAGCACAAGGTGAAAATGTTACTCTGAATGCTGTTAAACGTGTTTTACAAGAAGATGAACCTACTTTGAAAGGCAAAAAGCTTATCAAAGGAATCAACGAACCAATCAAAAATGGTAAAGAGGGATTTATTGTGATACATGTAACAGCTTTGGAAACGCTAACAAAAAATGAAGTACGCGAAGGATGGTTTGAAGAACGTTTTTCAAATGGAAAAATCAAACGTAGAGCACTTTACAAAAAAGATGTTTTATTGGAAGAACATGTTTTCAATGCACAAGGAAAAGAAATCAAAACCTTTGGCGGTCAAAGCACGAGTGGAAGTGAAGATGATGAAATGCCGACCAACGGCAAAAAGAAAAAGAAATAAAACTATTCCCTCTTCAGATCGCCCTCTTTCCAACTTTGAATAAATTTCGCCCATGAATAGGGGTTAAATAAGTTGTTGACAGGACTTTGCCCCATGGTATACAAACGCGTATTCATTTGATTTTGTTGCCAACTATACGAAAGCGAACCATCCGTAGAAACACGAGCAGCGGCAAAGGCCAAACTCTCTCCGGAAAGCTGTCGCTGTGCTCTTCTTAAAGCATCATCATACGGTTTCATTTCCACAAATGCACGCGCAAAATCTTCTCGAGAAGGCCAAGGATAAATATTTACTTGTGGTAATTCCAATGTATCTGCATACATCATGTGAATAATCGAATATCGGTCATCTTTCAATGTGTCTGGTACAATAAAAGAGGATGTTTTGTATCCATAATAACTAAAAATCAATGTATCACCAGGGTAGACAACTAAAGAAAAAAATCCATAATAATCACCAATTGTTCCTTTGCGTGTTTGCCGATCAAAAACCGTGGCAAAAGGCATCTGTTCAAGGCTGTCAGCAGATACAATCACACCGGATAACTGCACTAATTTAGCTGAATCAGAAGCTTGTTTCTGACCAAAGGATAAAACGGATAAACTGATAAAAACAACGAGTGTGTAAATGTATTTCATACTGCAAACTTATGGAATAAATATACAAAAATGGTTCGAATTAGTATCACAAAAAGCGTTAAATCACTAAATAAGGTAATACTTATTGAAAATTGAATCCTTAAAATAAATCTATGAAATTTGGTTTTGTTGAATTAACGATTTTCTAACAAACAAAAACGTACAAAATCGTTTTTTCTCAAGAGAAATGTGTAAATTTGCAGGAATTTATTCAAAAAACAATAAGTTCAATGTCTCTTTCGAATTTGAATCAAGTTAGAGAAGGTCTTACCTTCGACGACGTATTATTAGTCCCAGCATTCTCTCAAGTTTTACCACGCGACGTTCAAGTTAAAAGCCGATTCACTCGAAACATCTCTGTCAATACGCCGATCATTTCAGCAGCAATGGACACGGTTACGGAATCTAATTTAGCCATAGCAATTGCCCAACAAGGAGGAATTGGTGTCATTCACAAAAACATGTCAATTGCCGAACAAGCATTAGAAGTGCGAAAAGTAAAGCGATCGGAAAGTGGAATGATCTTAGATCCTGTTACTTTGTTAGAAGATGCGCTTGTGCGTGATGCCCTTAACTTAATGAAAGAAAACAAAATTGGAGGAATTCCAGTTGTAGATTCAAATCGTACGTTGAAAGGGATCGTAACAAATCGTGATTTACGTTTTGAAAAAAATACGTCTCGTCCTATCCGCGAAGTGATGACAAAAGAACAGATCGTTACTACGAAAGATGGAACGGATCTTAGTACTGCTGAAGTCATTCTTCAAGAAAATAAAATTGAAAAACTTCCAGTTGTTGATGATAACAACAAATTAATCGGTTTAATTACATACCGTGATATTATTAAAGTTAAAACACATCCCAACTCGTGCAAAGATAGTTTCGGCCGATTGCGTTGTGCAGCAGCTGTTGGCGTAACAGAAGATACCATCGAACGAGTTGACGCCTTAGTTGATGCCGGAGTTGATGCGATTGTTATCGATACAGCACATGGTCACACCTTAGGAGTGGTCGCTAAACTGAAAGAAGTTAAAACGAAATATCCAAATTTAGAAGTAATTGTAGGAAATATAGCAACGGCTGCTGCTGCAAAATACTTAGTAGAAGCGGGTGCTGATGCTGTGAAAGTGGGAATTGGGCCAGGTTCAATTTGTACAACGCGAGTGATTGCAGGAGTGGGTGTTCCTCAATTAACAGCTA
>CAYRMV010000199.1:0-4938 GCA_964425255.1 uncultured Flavobacteriales bacterium | reverse complement strand
CACCAGCTTGAATAGATTTCGCTTTTTTCAGAATCTCATCGACAGAAATGGATTGGTCAAAATCATAAGATAACCAACTCCACATAATAATGTGATAGTTACGACTAATTTTTCGGGCCAATTTGGGGGTTAGTCGTCCATAAGGAGGTCTAAATAGAGGAGAGGAGATGTATGAGTCTGCTGCTTCAATACTGGATAAATATTCTGATTGGGAAACTTTGGTTGCATTTTCATGTTTGAACGTATGGTTTCCAGTTTGATGTCCTTCTTTTAAGATGCGTTGATAAATTTCCGGGTATTTTTTTACGTTTTCTCCTACACAGAAAAAAGTAGCTTTCCAATTTGATTTTTTTAGTTCATCCAGAATAAAAGGGGTAATATCTGGGTTTGGACCGTCATCAAAAGTGAGGTAAATGGTTTTGTCGTGTGAAGAAAAACCCCACGTTCTGTGCGAATAAATTCGTCGCAAAAATCGTGGGGTTTTAAAAAGGCGCATAAAATGCTATATTATTCTTGATTTTGCATATCCATTAATTGTTGGATTTGCTCTGGTTTCAAGTTGTTCAAGTTATTCAGTTGATCAACGGGTCGGCCAATAATACCAAAATTCATTGCTAGAGCTTCCAAATGTCCTTTGTAGTCTGTTAATAATTTTGAGTAATACCCGCGAGATCCTTCACGAACACTTTCACCACTACTTGAACCTATATCTTGAATTTCCTTATAATGTTTTGGAAATACAGTTTTATACATGTAATCAATTCGTTTCAACATACGTTTAGCAATTGGACTATTTGGTTGACCTAATTCTTCATCATTAACAACCATATTTAAACGAATGTAATTGTTCATCGCACTGATTAAATCGGGTTTGTTTGTTGCAGCAATCATTGCGGAAGAATGTTCGAAATAATTGAGTATACTTTCCAATTGATCAGCTACTTGTTCTGCTAATTTAGAAGCACTTGCTTTGTCGCCAGCTCGATATAGAATTCCAACGTAATCTTGCATAATACCATCTGCGTAACCTGGATACGAAATTCCGGCAGAAACTTCTAAATCTTGGCGATCTGGATTAGGCTCACCATAATCAATAACACGATCCAATGGCATTACTTCAATGGATTTCTTAATCAATTGAATTGCTCGTTTTTTGTAATCAGCAATACGTTCGTCAGCACCTTTGAGTACATTTTCTAACGAATCAGCAACGCGTGCATTACCACCAGCACGAAGGTTTTTGATTTGTGGAGCGAATTGTTCTTTTCTGCGTTTTTCCATGTCAGCTTCTTGTAAATAAGAATCTGCTAACTTCGCGAAATTAGAACGGAATTGAGACGTATGACGGCGTGTGTAATAATCATTTAACACACCTTCTTGATTCATTTTTCCATATTCATGTTTGTTCATCAAGTTGTCAAACATTTTCTCTTTATCAAACATGGATTGATCGACAATTGGACTGACTTCGAAAGCCATCCCAACTTGTTTCACTGCACCAGCTCGGAACAAAGCGATTGAAACATCAGAACCATACGGAGATGAAAAATAGATTGGTCTTTTCCAGTCATTATTTGCTAGAACGTCCATCATCATCACTTGTTCACGAGTCAAATATGGTTTGTCGATCGTAAAGCGAATTTCTTTTGCCGCTCTAGCTACATCTTTTTTATCTAATACGCCAGATGCAATTGCATTTTCTGTTTCAACGGGTAAGATAAATCCACGAGAAGGGAAGATACGCGATAAACCTGCGCGACCATTTTGAATGAGATTTTTATCATCACGTGTGAATTCCATCGCTTGATCGATAGGCATGTAATCCCAGCTTTTTTCCCACTCAGTCAATTGTGTTTGAATCCCTTGCAAAGCACTTTGTTCAGCTTCAACTAAACCATTGCTGTAGCGATTAAACAATTCAAGAATTTGAGCTTGAAGACCTTGTACGACTTCGAAAGTTGCATCTGAAACTGGGCTTGTGAAATCCATTTTCATTTTAGCGATCATTGTTTCTGTGGAAGCATCTTTTCCTTTCGCGGCAGCAATTGCAGTAGAAACATCTGTTCTGAATTTAGCAAAAGCAGCTTCAAAAGCAAGTTTGTTTGCCTCTTTTTTCACTTCGAAAAGCTTTTTCACCATGTCATTTGGAAGTCCTAATTCGCCCATATTTGACATATCTACAAAGAAAACTTGATCCGTTGCGCCTGCATACATTAAGATTTGATCTTCACGGAATTTAATTGGAAGAGGTTCAGATTTGTATGCTTTCATTTTCATTTGATCGGTATACCAATCAGTACCCATCAACGAAAGATTTGCAACACGCGCGTCTGTAAATTTACCTTCTACTTCCTGCAAATACCATAATGGGAAAGTATCGTTGTCACCATTTGTGAAAATAATGGCATTGGGTTTACAGCTAGACAAATAATTGTAAGCTAAATCTCTTGCAGATGTTTTATCACTTCTATCGTGGTCATCCCAGCCTTGAACAGCCATGATGAATGGAATAGCTAAGGTTAACAAAACGGATATTCCTGCACCAGAAGTTTCATTTTTGGAGCTAGAACCAATGGCCGTCATAATTCCTAATACTAGAGCAGCAACAATACAAATGAATAACCATGATACTGTAGAAGCAAAATTTCCTGCTTGCATATCGATGATTAAGCAGAAAAGTGTTCCAGCAATTGCAATAATTCCGAGTCCTTTGAATTCTTTCTTTGAGAAAGAACGGAAAGCATCATAAAGTGCATATACACCAAGTCCGATCCACATGGCAAATGCATAGAACGAAGCCGCATAGGCATAATCTCGTTCACGTGGCTCAAACGTTTTTTGATTCAGATAAACCACAATTGCTAAACCTGTAAACAAGAAAGTCAGCAACACAACAAAAGCATCTTTTGGAGCTCGGTAAAAATGGAAGAACATTCCAATGAATCCAAGGATTAGAGGAAGGAAGAAGAATCGGTTGTAAGATTCATTGTTTTCTGTGTAAGTTGGAAGGTGATCTTGAGAACCAAGTCGCATGCTATCAATTGCTTTCACACCAGATAACCAGTTTCCACGCATTTCATCACCATGTCCTTGAATGTCATTTTGACGACCAGCAAAATTCCACATAAAATACCTCCAGTACATCCAATTTACTTGGTAGCGAGCAAAATACGTAAGATTTTCACCGAAAGACGGCAATCTTTTTCCATCTTTTCCTAATTCGGTGCCTTTGTCTTCTGTTGCATCATATCCAGACCATTTTTTATAACCTTCAATTTTGTTGGCATCTTGATTCCAGAACATGCGTGGGAAGAATGTTGTTTGTTCGTATGCAGGTTCTTGATTTTTTCGAATTTCATCGTTTGTCAAATAGTATTTTTCGATGACATCATAGCGACTTCCTTGTTCTTTAGCATAAGTTCTTGCTGCATCTTCACTTCGGAACGCTTTTACATCCAAATCACCTTTCGTAACAACAAAACGGCGGGCATATTTGGGAGACATATCACCCCAATTATCTTGATTTTTATCTAATTCAGAGTTCCAATAAGGACCATTTAGAATTGGCCAACTTCCATATTGTTCACGTTTTAAATAAGCATGAAGCGTCACCAAGTTTTCAGGGTCATTTTCATCTAAGGGTGTATTTGCATTTGAGCGAATAACGATTGTAGCGAATGAACCATAACCAATTAGAAGGAAAATAAAACTCATTGCGAATGCATTCCAAATTGGTTTGTTGTTTTTACGTGAACAACGAACAACCAAAATAGTAGCACCAATTAGAATGATAAAGAAGAACATCGCTCCAACGTAGAAAGGCATGCCCATTGAATTCACAAACGTGATTTCAAAACTAGATGCAAGTGAAATAGTTCCTGGAATGATTACTTCTTGGATAAAACCAAGCAAAAAGATCGAACCAACACCTGTGATTAAGAAACCTTTCCATGTAAATGTTTTCCATTCTCGGAAGTAAATTACATAAGCAATTGTTGGAATAACTAACAATCCAAGTAAATGGACACCAATTGCCAAACCGAACAAGAACATAATTAAAATCAACCACCTCATTGGAGAATGATAACCATCAATTTCTCCATGTTGAATAGAATCCATTTCTTCATCCCACTTCATGATCGCCCAGAAAATAATTGCAGTAAATAGGGATGACATTGCATAAACCTCACCTTCAACTGCTGAAAACCAGAATGAATCAGAGAATGTGTAAGCCATTGATCCAATAAATCCACTTCCAAGAACCGCAATTTTATCCCCCATGCTCATCACTCGAGTACGTTGATAAACCATTTTCTTCGCTAACATGGTGATTGACCAAAACATGAAAAGAATGGTGAAAGAACTGGAAAGTGCAGACATTCTGTTGATCCAAACTGCTGCATCTTCACCACCAGCAAAGAATGTAAACAAACGTCCTAACAACATAAACAACGGTGCTCCGGGAGGGTGACCAACTTCTAATTTGTATGCGGCAGTAATATACTCCCCACAATCCCACAAACTTACCGTGTCTTCAATTGTGATAAAATAAACAGTTGTTGCTAGTAAAAACACCAACCATCCCAGATAAAGATTTCCTTTTTTATAGTCCATTCTATTTCAGTTTAACAGCACATTAGTTTAGCTCAACTTGAGTACGTGCATTTACGACTTGCGAATTTAAGAATATATCCATTGGTAGACGAGTGAAATCAACGAAAAATTGCAATTCTATTTTCAATTTAATTTTTATTGTGAAAATTTAAGAATAAACCCACAAGAAGGAACTTGCTTTTTAGCTTGATTTTCAGTGTGAAATTCTGGTTTTGCACTATGATAAAAGAAATTTTTTAAAAAAAATCAGAAAAATTATTTGAGAAACGAAATTTGTTCCTAACTTTGCACCCGCAACTGACCCATGGTGTAACTGGCAACACG
>CAYRMV010000198.1:0-4947 GCA_964425255.1 uncultured Flavobacteriales bacterium | reverse complement strand
ATTCCGGATTCATCCACAATTTCTTGTATATAGGAAAATAACTGAGGAACATTTTGTGCTTCATCTATGATTACAAATTGGTTGTATTCAGTTAAAAAACCTTTAGGGTCATTTTCGGCATAAAAACGGTTGTCTGGATTTTCAAGAGAGACGTATCGATAAGTGGGAAATGTCAATTTTGCCATCGTCGTTTTTCCCGATTGGCGAGGGCCAGTTACTACTAAAACCGGAAATTTTTCAGCCATTTCCTGTAACTTTTTTTCTGCGAGTCGTCGTAACATTTGTCTTCTATATCGATACAAAGTTATGCAATTTTGGTATTTTGTCTATGTAATTTTGGCATTTTGTCTATGTAATTTTGGTATATTATTTTAAAACAATGAAAATCAGCAATTTATTTTTTTTGTTTTTATCGATAGATATTCGAAGGATTCGAATTAGTGATCAAATTGTAGTACCTTTGTGGAAAGACAAGTCAGGCTGTCGCTGTTCATCGTTGGATGAAGAGAGGAAAGTCCGGGCAGCGCAGAGTACCGTACTTCCTAACAGGAAGGTGTTGGTGGAAACACCGGCAACAGAAAGTGCCACAGAAAGGAAAACTACCCAGTCAAGCTTTGCTTTGTCAGGGAAAAGGTGAAAAGGGGAGGTAAGAGCTCACCGTCCACATGGCGACATGTTGGTGCAAGGTAAACCTTACGGGCTGAAAGACCATGTATACTGGGGATATTCGTCTTTGACGGATGAAAGGGCTACTCGCTTTACTCAGAGGGTAGGTCGATGGATGCTGATGGTGACGTCAGTGCTAGATAAATGACAGCTAGTTTACTTCGGTAAATGAGACAGAACCCGGCTTATGACTTGTCTTTTTTTATTGAATTTGCATCCGATCTGCAAATTGTGAAGCCTCTTCAGTATCAGGCAAATTTTCCTTTCTCCACAATGTCCAAGCCTCAAAAATCTTTCCATCTAGTTTGTAGCTGATTTTACTGATATTCGTATTGAATAACATCCAGTTTTTTAATTTCTTCAGCGTTTTCAATTCTGTAATTTGACAGGGTTTGTTATTTCGATGAATTAAAATCATCTCCTCTTTTATACTGATGTCAGCTAATTTTCGAGAGAAAAAAGAAATGGTAAATGCGATCAATAAACTAATTAATGTTAACGAAAGTGTATACCAATTTAAAGTGTATGTGAAATAAATACCAACATTAATGGCAAGCACAAAAACAATACATAAACGAACGATTAGTTTATGCGTTTTTCTATTTAAATCATTAGTTAATAACGTACTTTTATTTCGCTTTTTTGGCATGACGAAATGGAATAAATTTGTGTAGAACATAAATTCTTCTGTCTAAATATAGACAATTTATTTCATTTACGATGGATAAATTCGCTTGGATTTAGGAATTAGGTTCTTTTTCAAAATTAATTTTAAACTTTGAATGTAGTTTTTAGTTTTATTTTATTTTTCAAACAAAAGAATGAAATTATTTGATATACAGTTAATTGATGTTAAGGGAATGTAAATTCTGTTTATTTTGATTTGATGGATGTTCTAAATCAATAAACCCAAAGTTTCAGTGAAGAAACTTTGGGTTGTTTGATAGAATTTAGTTTGTCATCTGCTATGAGAACAAATTCAGGGACTAACTTCTTTTCCTTGCACATTGATTTTAAAGGAACGATCTCCTTTTTTAACGGAAACTTTTCCATCCATAAAATAGGTGTCAGCACTGTCGTATTCGATGGGAATCTGAACGGTGCCAGCCATGTTTACAAATCCAAATTTGCTAGATAATTTGACACGAGCAAGTTTAGTAGATCCATCTATGTCATTGGCATAATCATACGTGCAAGGAACAACTATTTTACCTGTCATATTTATAAAACCATATTTTTCATTCATTTTTATTACAGCAAATCCATTTCGGAAACTATTTGCCCCATCCAATGAACACGATATAATAACCTGATTTTTGTCTGAAATAAATCCATATTTCCCGTTCAATTTTACCTTTGCTAGACCTTCCGAAAATGGCGCTGCATCTTCATACGAAAATGGAATTATTGTTTTTCCAGTCTTGTCAATGAATCCGTACTTTTCTCCTTCTTTTACTGCTGCTAATCCATTGCTAAATGAATTAGGAAAACTCCCCATGTTGTATTGAATTGGAATGATTTCTTTTCCTGTTTTATCAATATAGCCCCACAGCTTGGCTGACCTAAATGAGCCCGGCTTTTCGATGCATACAGCAGCTAAACCTTCTGAAAAATCAGCTGCCATATCGTACTTGATTTCAATGACTATTTTACCTGTTCGATCAATGAAACCGTATTTTCGGTTCAACTTTACCGCCGCCAGTCCATCAACAAAATCATGGTTGTATTCATACATGGGTTGAACGATTTCTTTTCCTGTTTCGTCAATGTATCCACACAATCCATTCAAAATATCACCTCTACGTGTACACGCTAGACCTTCATGAAATACTCCGATATATTCGTACGTGGGTGCAAGGATAATTTTACCCGTGATTTTGTCTTTTAATCCCCATTTATTTTCCTCGTTTTTAAAAGAAATTGCATTTTGAGCCATTCCTATTCCATTCAGTGCTACAAAGATGAGTGTTGCTAAAGTCTTTTTCATTTCCCTCCTTTTTATTGGATCAAAACTAAAGGAATGGAGCATTTATTTTCTACGTATTTTTTCGTATTTCATCAGAAAACATTGATTTCGGTGGTCTTTTAGTTACAAGATTTTCACGTGGTTTTTTTAATTTATTGAAATGGAAGGAAAATAAAAACGGCTACTCAAATTGATATTGAATAGCCGTTTCAGATTTTATTTTTCTATCTTACTCCTTGTTTTCAGCTGAGTTATCAGTTGTGTTTTCAGAATCATTTTTTGAATCAATATCAATCGTGTTTTCTCCTTTTAAATAGGTGGGAAGATTCAAACCTGCCATATTAAACAAATCATTCAAAGGTGGCACCGTTTTCATCATTCCTGAAACAAAATTAGCTGTTGAGGATGTATCGTTTGAACCATTTCCTGAGTCCCAAACCGTGATTTTGTCAATCTTAATGTTTTTAACAGCTTCAACTTGAGTTTTCACTAACTCAGGTAGTTTTTCAATCAAAAGTAATTGGAATGCTTTGGTTGGATCTCCTCCCGCTGCTTGAACCACTTCTTTGTATCCGTCCGCTTGTTTGGTCAGGATTTCAAACAAACCTTTAGCCTCAGCTTCCATGCGCGCATAGATGGCGTCTGCTTCTCCTTTTGCATTTAATCGAATTCGCTCTGCTTCCGCTTCCGCTTCAATAATTGCTCGTTTTTTGGCAATTTCAGCTGGAATTACAATGTTCGCCATTTGTGTAGATCGTTCTCTTTCAGCACGCGCCGTTTCTGCTTTTTGTTCCGCCAAATAGGACTCCTCCAACGCTTTTGCCTGTTGTACTTTTTCTGCAGCCAAGGCAATTTTTAATGCTTCTGCTTCTTTTTCTCTTCGCAATGCTTCCGATTCCGCAATTTGAATCCGAGCTTCATTTTCTCCTTTAACAGCGATAGCATTTGCTTCAGAAGTTTTTATACGTGTTTCTCTTTCCGCTTCTGCTCGTCCAATAGCTTCATCTTTCTTAGCGGCAGCAATACTCACTTCTTGGTCTTTTTTCGTGATGGCAATTTTAACGTCACGTTCACGATTGGTCTCTGCAATTTGCGTGTCTTTTTCTCGGTCAGCGATGGCTTTTCCGGTTTCACCAATTTTTTCTTGTTCTGCTACACTAATTTTTGCTTCGTTAATCGCTTTGGAAGCAGCTTCTTTTCCAAGTGCTTCGATATAACCCGATTCATCTTTGATATCGGTTACGTTCACGTTTATCAACTTCAAACCGATTTTTTTCA
The DNA here is from genome assembly GCA_964425255.1 of uncultured Flavobacteriales bacterium. Classification (GTDB taxonomy): domain Bacteria; phylum Bacteroidota; class Bacteroidia; order Flavobacteriales_D; family Crocinitomicaceae; genus CAYRMV01. Next base: position 1,037 of record CAYRMV010000198.1, on the reverse strand, counting down.
ATTCGGTATCAATGTTTTTAGAAATACTATCCAAAAACTTATCTCTGTCGGAATTGATTTCTTCAATTGTCATCGTTGCAATAACCAAACGCAACTGACCAAAAAGAATATCTTTTGAAAGTTCTTGAATTTGATCTGGCTTCAATCCCAAAAGACGTTCAGCTGCATTATTCATACTTTCCGACTCCGTTGAAATAGCAATCGTAAAACGACATGGAACATCCACACGTATGTTCTGACGAGATAAAGCATTGGTCAAATTTGCTTCGATTGAAATGGGTTTCAAATCCAAATAAGCAAAATCTTGAATCACAGGCCATATAAATGCTCCTCCGCCGTGAATACATCGGGCAGAAGAACCACCAGTTCGACCGTAAACGACTAATATTTTGTCAGAAGGACATCGTTTGTAACGTGAAATAAGGGCCGAAATCAGCACAAAAAATACGACAACGGCAATAACGATAATGCCAATCGGGGATGTTAAAAATGAATTCATAAATGGTTTATTCGGGTTTATAATTTTTCTACTAATACTAAGTTTTCATCCAATTTTTGGATAACACGAATCATTGATCCTGTTGGGATTTCATCGGTATTACTTAATGCTTTCAATTCATGTACAGTGCCATTCACACTAATTTGTATGATTCCAGTTCCTTGTTTATCTGCAGGTACACGTAAATAAACACTTCCAGTCTTTCCGACCGTTTTATCAATTGAAAACGTGTTGTCTTCAGCTAACTTTTGTACTTGTTTTAATACGAGAAAAAACATACCGACAAATGCAGCGCCAATTACAAATGATACGAAAATAAGAAGAGCCTTACTCGAAATTGTTGAATACAAAGAAATACCACCCCAACTAAATCCGAGTAAAAAATGGATCAGATTCCGTAAAGAGAATAACTGAAATGGAGCATCTCCTCCAGATACATCCCCATCGAAATCAGCGTTTAATCCATCGCTAGCATCCACTCCAATAAATGTCATGATTGTTTGAATGATGAATATCAAACTTACTGGTAAAGCTAAAT
>CAYRMV010000197.1:0-5022 GCA_964425255.1 uncultured Flavobacteriales bacterium | reverse complement strand
ATGGGCATTCGATGAAAATCAATACATTCAATTTGGTGTGGTGTTATACCGATCACAGTTGGTTAATTACATGGATGAACTTCCATATGTCGATTATGTAGCTAATCTGAGTATTAGTCACAAGGGGAAAAATCAATTACGTCAATGTCAACCATCCAGTCCAAAGGCAATTTTGGTTTCTGCCAAGTCCCATGATTTGAAACCGATTACTCATGAATGTGAACGAAACATTAATCAAACGGAAGAAACATGCTAAATACAAAAAATATAACCATTTCTAAGGATACATCCAAACAGGATGATACGGATTTTCAGTTTTTGAAAGACAAAGGAATTGAATACATCGAAGCCATGGGTTCGGCATTGTGGACCGATTACAACGAACACGATCCAGGTATCACGATGCTCGAAGTTCTCTCCTATGCGATCACTGACCTAGGGAACCGCATGTCGTTTCCCATGCAGGATTTGTTAGCCAATGTCGATAATGAGGGGATCGGAAGTCAGTTTTACACCGCAGATGAGATTTTGCCTACCAAGTCAGTAACAGCAAATGATTACAGAAAGTTGTTTATTGATATAGTGGGTGTTCGCAATTGTTGGATTCAGAAATTTCATCAAACAATATATGCCAATTGTAAGGACGGTGAATTATCATACAATCCGGAATCATTTGCGCATATTCCCAATGAGTTAAAAAACAAGTTTAATCTTAAGGGGCTAAATTGCATAATTGTTGATTATGACTTGGATCCTGATTTGAGTATTCCAGAGAAAGAAGTAAAAATCGAAGAAATAAATGGAACGATTAAAAAGGTATATCATCAAAATCGAAATTTATGTGAGGATTTGATAGATATTAAACCCGTCGAAACGCAATCCATTTGTTTCTGTTCTGATATTGAGTTGGAACGGAATGCAGATCCGACGGAAGTACATGCAAAAATCTTGTTTGAAATCGATAATTATTTTCTTCCAAGAATTAAATTTTATTCGATTAAAGAGATGCTTCAAAAAGGCTACCGAACAGATGAGATATTTGATGGACCTTTGTTGGAAAATGGTTTTATTGATGATGCTGAATTAATTTCCTCCGAACAGCGTGATCAGGTTCGCTTGTCCGATTTGATCAATTTAATTGCAGACATTCCGGGAGTAAAAAACATCAATGAAATCAGTATTTCAGACTGTGACGGTGAATCATCGGGGGAACAATGGATTATTTGTATTGAATCGGGAAAGAGACCTATACTGTGTGACAACAGTACATTCACCTACAAAAAAGATATTTTACCCGTTCCATTTAATGAACAGCAAGCCAAAGAGTTGCTTTATAAATTAATCGAGCAAGCAGTCGGAAAGTTTGTTGCTTCGTCGGAAATGATTTTATCGATTCCAGAAGGAGATTACCTAGATTTGGGAAACTATACGACGATTCAAAATGATTTCCCAGATACCTATGGCATTGGCATCAATGGTTTGTCTTCCAATCAATCAGTTGCGAGAAAGGCAAAGGCAAAACAATTGAAAGCTTACTTGCTTTTCTTTGACCAAATTTTAGCAACCTATTTTTCGTACCTATCTAATGTCAAAGATTTACTGGCGATAAATCCTGAATTGAAACAGGTTTATTTTACAGAGGCTATACAGGGATTAAACGGTCTGTCAGAGATTGTGACCAATTATCCAGAAGATAATAACCAACAATTATCTCAAAATTTATTAGGATTCTTAGTAGATACCGATACGGTTAAGAATGATATATTGGATCACTTGCTGGCAAGGTTTGCCGAAAAGTTTAGTGACTATACATTTCTTCTCCATGACATATATGGATCAATGGCTAGCGAGATGAACCTACTTGCTAAGTCAACCTTTTTGAAGGAATATATTATGCTTAGTAGCGGTCGAGGATTAGGCTTTGATTATTTTGAACAATCACCAGGTAATTTATGGAATACAAATAATGTGGCAGGAGCCGTTAAACGAATTGCTCGCTTAACGGGGATGAAAAATTATGACCGAAGAAATTTGGTAAACGAGTATGTTGCAATGACTATACATGTACCAACACCTGGAGTAGAGCAGTATGGATGGTCAATCCATAACGATCTCATTCAGATAATTTTAACGAGTTACAGTCAAGCATTTTCAACGATTGAGGAAGCAGTTCAGTGTTTATATCGCTCTACACTTCTTGTAACTGAAACGACTCCCGAAGAAGTAGAAAGTGCTTTGGAGGATTTAGAACCAGATACATACGTGCTTGCTGGGAACTTAGAAATAGAACAAGTCGGAACATCTTTTTCTTTCCGAGTGATTGATTATGCTGTTCCATCGTCTGAACCAAATCGAATCCTAGCAGTTAGTCAAGTATATGTTATGAGCAAACAAGACTTTACAGTCTTACTTTTGGAATTGTTAGACTTCATGAAGTATAGATATACAGAAGAGGGTCTTTTTCTTGTCGAGCATATTCTTTTACGTCCAATGAATCTAGAAGCACCATTCTCAGAGTTTCTGCCCTTCTGTGCTGATGATTGCGCAGATGGTTGTTGTATCGATCCTTATTCGTTCAAAGTAACAATTGTTTTACCTGGCTATACACAACGTTTTTCAAACATTGATTTCAGAAATTTTATGGAGCAGTTGATTTGTGAAGAAATACCATCACACATTATTCCTAAAATCTGTTGGGTGGGAAATCGTAAAAATGCAGTGACAGATGAAAAAAACGACTTGCTTCATTTTGAAGAGGCTTTTAAAGCATTTTTGGAAGTCAAAACGGATCCAAATAACGAGATCAGTTCAGAATTAGAAACATTGATCAAATGTATCAGCGATTTGAATACCATCTATCCAAAAGGAGTCTTGGCCGACTGCGATAATTTAACTGATCCAAAAATTATTCTCGGCCGAAGTAAAATAGGAAGTTTAGGAAGTAATCCAGAAACGGAATAATCAAAATTATAAAGATAAGGAATTAGAATTAATAACTAAAAATAGTGTATTATGACAGCAAAATTAACAGCCATAACACCTTCATACAGTTCATTTAAAGATGATCAGGTACTCACCGCCAAACAACTGAATGAATTGCTCAACTATTTTGATGATCAAGATCGAATATCACGTGTTTTTTTGAGTGGAGTAGGAATTGGTTGTGGGTTTAATCAAAAGTTGATTACCAATAACACCATTTCTCCCTTAGAAAAGCAGATTGAAATTTCACAGGGATTTGGTCTGACAACAGACGGCGACTTACTGCTGTTATCCATTCCTTCGAATGAACCAGAGGTAGAAAATGACGAAGAGAATATTAATATCTCGAAACTGGTATATAAAACATTTATACCTTATTCGGACGAGAAAGCGCAATACAAACCATTCTTTTATACAGATTCAGGCGGTGGTGATGAGCAGATTACACTTTTTGAGTTGTTAACTGAAGAAGAGGGGGTTGTTCCTGGTGCTCAAAAATTGAACGCTTTTGTCGGACTGGAAGATATGATTGTACTCTTGTACCTAGAAAGCTACACCCAAGAATCATCAGTTTGTACAGGAGTATCATGTGATGATATGGGAGAAAAAGAAGTTCAAAAACTAAGAGCTTTACTCGTTTCTCGAACAGATGTATTGAATATCATACAATATGATGAAATTTTTAATTATCAGAACATCCTTAGTGTATATGTTCAACTCCCAGATATAATAGTTCCTCGTGTATTGATTAATCAATTAAACAGTCAATCTCCTGTTGAATTATCTAGTTCATATACAGAAGTCATTACCTCGACCAATCTTGTTGCATCGTTACAAACGGGATTTGAGCTCATGCTAGAAAAAGTGGGATTAACTACGTTGGCGACAGATATAATAAACCAACTAAATATCAATTTTAACTCTCTGAATGCACCCACTTATTTTCAATATTGGTATGATTTGTTGAAAGATGTGACAGATACGTACAACGAAATGAAAGACCTTTTCCCTGAAGCATTGTGTGGTTGTGATCCAGAGATAACTTCTTTTCCGAAACACCTTTTATTGGGGCCGTTAAAAGACTTGACTGAAACTGATTTACAGTTTAATAACTACCGCCATTCTTTTTTAAAGTCACCTTTATTGTCTGATTTTTGTTCTGCATCAGAGCGATTCGAAAACTTGGCATACCGCGTGCTTGAAATGTTAAAGGCAAATCAAGGATATCAATTTCCAACGACGCCGATTCGAATCACTCCCTCTAAAACAGATACTTCTTTAGGTAATAAAGCCATTCCTTTTTATTATGATTTGAATACGCAGTTATTGAAAAAGTGGAACTTTGATAAAACGATAAAGTACAAGCAACAGTGGAATTTGAGCTATCATATCACTCAATTGGCGCCGAGTCCCATGGTCCAAACTCCGTTGCGATATGATTTGGAATCCTATAATTTCTTTCGAATTGAAGGACATCAGGGAAATCAACTTGCTTCTGCTCGCAATACCATTCAATCATTGAGAGATACCAATGGATTGAACTTTGAACTTGTCGACTTGGGAATTACTTTATCCTCCAACGAAACAATCAATATTCAAGATTACCCATGCGAATTTGCTGATTTGCAGGTTATGCTTGATTCGTGGCGCCAACAGAACGCATGTATACTAGCCAATGCGTCTAAATTTTTATCTGCGTACAGTGTTAAAACACCTTGGAGAAACCCGCGACTTCCTTTTTATTATGAAATAAAAGGAAAAGAAAATGTGGAGCTACGCCTATTAGGTAGTCGATCACCAGAACAAAACATCGTATATGAAAACATGTTTAAAGAAGATGGATCTGTCGGTAAGTATATTTCGGATGCATATAAAAGGTATATTGGCTGTTCACCGAACGATATGATTAATTTGGTTTTGGCAGAGATGTCAGGAGTTAATTTTGGCGTATTTTCTCCATTTTCCTATGATTTGACAATTTTAAAGCCAGTTCAAACATTGACGAATGCATTGTTTTTGTTTGATAATATACCAATCCAT
>CAYRMV010000196.1:0-5024 GCA_964425255.1 uncultured Flavobacteriales bacterium | reverse complement strand
ATGGAGAACATACTCAAAAGCAATAGCCTCACTCGGTGTTCAAGCAAATATTGGAACTACGGACATTAAAAATGGAACATTCTGGCTGCCAAAAATTGAAGAGCAGAATAGAATCGCCCAAATTCTTTCCGACATGGATGCGGAAATTGAAGCTTTGGAGGCAAAAAAGGCAAAGTACCAGGGCATCAAACAAGGGATGATGCAGGAGTTGTTAACGGGAAAAACGAGGTTGGTATGAGTGGGAAGAAATTAATAAATGAAGGTTCAATGTTCGTTGGAACTGAAGTTGAATTCAATAGATATGTTGGTGGTTATTTGCGGAATATTGTCCAAACAAGCATTTCCTCGAAATACAAAAAGAAAATTGGGAAATGTGAAGATTGTAATCGTACAGACACATTAGAGTCTGCTCACCGTCATGGTCATGGACGATTAGAGATTATGAGTAGAGTACTGGAAGAGTTTACAGATAATAATGGCCAAATTACAGTTAACCTATTTGAGTTTTCTCAAAAATTTAAAGACGCTCATAATCCAGTAGATGAAACTTTTAGAATTCTTTGTAAGGATTGTCACAAAAAGTATGATGCCAAATAAAAATCAAAAGACGCCCAAAAACAATATGAAAAAGGCCAGATACTTAGGTGTTTAATTTTGTAATATTCTGAAATTGAATATTTTGAAAGGGGTTTAAGGGCCAGAAAAGGGCCAAAAGAATGGTAGTTTGTATATGATTAAGTTAGTACCAATCGTAAAAGAAGTTTTTAGGAAATGAATATCATCGAATTAATACCAGTAGGAAAAATTATCTTGAATGATAAAACACCTGATAGAAATCCAAGATTTGAACATTATCTAATCCCGTACTATCAGAGAGGCTATAGATGGGATGCAGAACATGTATCTGCCCTGTTAGATGACATTCATAGCTTCATGATTTCAGATGAAAAAAAATACTGTTTGCAACCCATTGTCGTTGTTCCATCAATGGATGAAAACGGATTGAGTATTTGGGAGGTTATCGATGGTCAACAGCGGTTGATAACAATGAACATTATTTTTAATTATCTAAATCGACCCCGATATTCAATTGTATTCGATAAAAGGGGAAAAAGTACCACTTTCTTAGAAAAACTTTCAGCTGAAACGTATAATCATGAAAGTCCTGATTTTCATTTCATGAGTCAGGCTTATGACATTGTAAAAGAGTGGTTTGAAGAAAAAACGAAAAACGATGTTGGTTATATAGATGATTTTAATTCAACCTTGACAAAAAGAGTTGAAATTATTTGGTATCAAATAGAAGAATTAAAAGGAATTCAGGATAAGGATGAAGTTGAAAGTAGGAAAATAGATATTTTCAATCGTTTAAATATTGGCAAAATTCCCCTAACGGATGCGGAACTAATTAGGGCATTATTACTGTCAAAAATAAAATTAGGGCTAAGCGAAAGAGAAGCTATACTGAGGCAAGCCGAAATTTCTAACGAGTGGCACAAAATTGAAATGGAATTGCGAAATGAAGCGTTCTGGTATTTTCTGAATAACAAGCCTCTGGAAGAAACTTCATCTACAATTGAGTTTGTTTTTAAGCTAATTGCAACAAATAACACAAAAAAATATTCAACCTATTTGTGGTTTGAAAAGAACATTAAATCTGAAAATCCAGAAGAAGAAAAAAATAACGCAATGAAGTTGTGGAGTCAAACGAAAGAGTATTTTGGAAAGCTCAAATACTGGTTCGAGAATGATTATTTATATCATCATTTAGGATTTGTACTTGCAATAGATGATAGTCCGTTAACTACAATTCGTAATGTCATTGATAATTCACATTGCAGAAAATCAGTATTCAAGAAATGGGCAATAGATGAAGTGAAAAATAAAATAGCTGACATTGATTTAGATAATCTTTCCTATGATAAAGGAACAAGAGATTTGAAAAGGGTTTTTCTGTTACATAACATCATAACTTGCACATTATCACAAAATGCTCAGAGAATTAGATTTCCGTTCAACTTATACAAAAAAATGGAAATTGATGGGGGTTGGAGTATCGAGCATATTCACGCCCAGGAATCAAAAGAAATAAAGGAGCAGAAAGCTATAAAGAAATGGTTGGAAGATACTTATGAAGCAATCAAAGACATTAAAACCATAGATTACAATACAGAAGGTGAAACCCAGGATGTGCCCAAATCTATTGGTATTAATGAAGAATTTAAAAAACGGATTTTAGAATTATTAAACCAAGACAAAATAAATGAAGACATCTTCAACCAGTTAAAAAATGATTTGATTAAAATTTTTAATTCAGAATCGGTTCACGTTTTAGATAATCTTGCGCTCCTATCTGGGAGACATAATTCTGCTCTGAATAATTCAATTTTTCCAGTAAAAAGAAATAAAATTCTAAAATTAGAAAAAGAAGGTCATTACATTCCGATTACAACCAAAAATGTGTTTTTAAAGTATTACACTGATTCCGACTTACAACCATATTTCTGGAGTAAGGAGGACAAGAAAAAATACTACAATGATATTAAGGAAAAATTAATGCCGTATTTAACTCCAAAAAACAACCACCATGAGCAGTAAATATACTTTTTGGGAATTATGCAAAGCATATAATAAAATTGAAGTGCCTATTATCCAAAGAGATTATGCGCAAGGTAGAAATACTGTTGAAGTTCAGAAACTCCGAGATAAGTTTGTCAACGATTTTTTAATTAAATCCATCTTAAGGGATGATAAAATTGAACTTGATTTCGTATACGGTTCCATTTTAACAGAAGCTAAAGAAGATGTTCAACAAAAAATATTCATTCCGTTGGATGGCCAGCAAAGGTTGACAACACTATTCTTATTACATTTTTTTGTTGCTCTAAAAGAGGGGCGATTGGTCGAGGTTAAGGATTACCTTAGCAGGTTCACTTATGAAACTAGACCTTCATCGCACGATTTTTGTAAGCTCTTGTTGGAGATAGAAACTATCCCTGAATTATCTAATATAAAAAGTGAAATAGAAGATTCCGTTTGGTTTAATGAAGAATGGAAAAATGACCCATCTGTTTCAGGAATGCTAAATATGTTAGATTCTTTTGCGAAAAATGAAAAACTGCTGGGTGCTCCTGTAGGAATTTTGGACAAACTCATCGGTCCTGAGAGCAATTTGGTATCTTTTTATTTTACCGATTTAGACCAATTTGGTTTAACAGAGAATCTCTATATAAGAATGAATGCAAGAGGTAAAATGCTCACCGAATTTGAAAATTTCAAATCTGAGTTCTCAAAAATCATAAGATACAATCAAACATTATTAGAATCAGTTAAAGATAAAATTGAATACGATTGGGTAGATAATTTATGGAATTATAAAGACTCAGACTCATTTGTTATTGACAGTCCATTTATGGCTTACTTGAGTTTCTTAACAGAGATGCTTTATTTTAAAGATGCTGAGTTTAGGGCCAAATCTTATGAAACTAACTTTTTAGATTTTAGGGTTCTGAAAGATATTTACTCAATTGAAGAAAATCTAAAACTCCTAATTTTTTCCTTTGATTTTATAAAAGAGGTAAAAGAACATGACAGTGCCGTGCTATGGAAAGGCGAATCGTTACATGATATATTAAAGGATATTTTAAGAAAAAAAACCGACACCAATCAACAGTTTATTTTCTTCTTAACGCTTCTTTATTGTTATAATCAACGGTCAAATAATAATCTGTATGATTTCATCCGTGTCGTCCGAAATTTAATTGAAAATACTGATGACAACTCTAAACGTGAATGGCCAAGATTAATCGATTCATTACAGAAATTAATCTCCTCAGAGAATGTATACGAAGTTCTGTTGAATGAAGAAAGTGGAAATAACAAGTTACTTGGATTTAAAGTTGAACAGAGAAAAGAGGAAATTTATAAAGCGAAGCTGATTCAAAAATTCAAAGATTCAAAGAGATTACTTTTTAAAATCGAGGACAATGCAAATTTCAGAGGAAATATTACAAATATTTTAATTGCACCATTTGTTGAAACAGAAAAAGAGTTGAGCGAAACAGGACTCGATTCACTTTTCTATGAAAATAAACATTTAAGAGTGCTTGAAGATGTTTTCAATGGGTATGAAGAAATTTCAAGAAATGGCTTTGATTTAATTTGGGGTAATCTATTAATATCTTCACTATACACTCAAACTTACGAGTCCCGACTTATATACTCTGATTCATTTAAAAAGCACCCTGCAATTCTTGTTTTTTCCAAAAACTTTGCTGAGTCCAATTTGGATTTAAACAACTATATATTAAAATTTCAAAAGGACTATATTTTAGCTTTATCTGAAATCTATGAAGATTTTTCTGAGATAACTCAAGTTAAGGACCAGTTATATCTGTATTATATAATCAATGAAAGAATATATGAACAGCCATACAGTCAATTTTTCAAAAACAATAATTTCAATTTTGGATGGCTTACAAAAGAAACTGGATTTGAATCATTTTACACAAAAGGAATTGAAGATTGTCAGTATTTCAAATCGACTAATCCAATTTTTCAGGTCTATAACCAACAGTTTAGATATAATCTGGGGCTGAATAAGAATAATACTTTGGATATTGAAATAATTGGTAACAACAAAAAAAGTAATCCCTTTGAATCGATAATTGACTGGGCCTCAAAAACTAAATAGAAATAAACACAATCGGCAAATCAGAGCGCACAACCCAAAACCGTATCATGGAGTTCTTCTAGAAAAATCCGAAAAAGGCGGTTAATTTTAGAAAAGAAAAAACTTAAATGTGAATTATTAAATTTAATTTATTACGCATTTTTATTAATTAACATCTTTCTTATTTAAGTTTTTATTGGTTTTTCTTAAATAATTTTATTTTTGTTTAAGTAAATTGAAAAAATGGAAAAGTTCATTTCGGGTACAAGAATCAATCAAGGATACTATAAAAGTTTTCAACCCAACTTCATCAATCGAGATTGGGAGATAACGAATATGGATATCATTAGCC
>CAYRMV010000195.1:0-5099 GCA_964425255.1 uncultured Flavobacteriales bacterium | reverse complement strand
CCTTCTGTAACTAATATTCCTCCTGGAAACAATGATTTTACATTAACTGCAACTGTTTCAATTGGCTCAACTTCTTGTTCTTATAATGAAAGTATTTCTTTCAATAGCAACTGTTGCTCAATCACAGCAAACGCTGGAACTGATGTAAGTTTTTGCACCGGTGGATCTGCTCAAATAGGAACAGCAACATCAGGAGCTATTTACTCTTGGTCACCTACAACTGGTCTAAGTGATGCTACTGTTGCGCAACCTACTGTTAGTCTTACTAATACAACAAATTCAACGATTATACAATCTTATACTTTAACCGTAACCGATCCAAATGATCCAACTTGTTTTACAAGTGATCAAGTTGATGTTACTGTTTTCCCTCAACCCTTAGTCAACGCAGGAACTTATTTATCAATCTGCATTGATGCTGCGGATATTCCACTATCAGGTACTCCAGTAGGAGGTACTTTTTCAGGAATTGGAGTTTCTGGAACTAATTTTGATCCATCTGTTGGAACACAAACCATCACTTATTCATTCACAGATGCGAATAACTGTTCAAACTCTGCGACTACAACAATAACAGTTAATTCACTTCCGAATGTGGATGCTGGACAAGATCAAACTGTATGTCAAGGAGCAACCGTTACACTTTCTGGTAATGGAGCCCAAAACTACACTTGGAATAACAATGTTTCCAATGGTGTTGGTTTTATCCCCTTGAATTCTCAAACATATCAAGTAACAGGTACTGATGCGAACGGTTGCGTTAATACGGATCAAGTGATTATTACTGTAAACCCTGTTCCAACTGTAAGTGTTAATAATGCAAGTATTTGTGCTGGATCACAACAAACCCTGACAGCAGTTCCATCATTGCCAAATGGGTCATTCTCTTGGAGCACCAATGAAACAAGTTCTTCAATTCAAGTAGCTCCAAATCAGACTACAACTTATACGGTAACATATACTTTAAATGGTTGTACTTCTTTGGTATCGAATGCACTTGTAACCGTAAATCCTTTACCGAATGTCCAAGCAGGAATTGATCAATCTATTTGTATGGGCTCTTCTGTAACATTAACTGCAACAGGTGCAAACTCATTGGTATGGAATAACAATGTTTCTAATGGAATTGCATTTACACCAATAAACACTCAAACATATACCGTTACAGGGACAGATCTAAATGGTTGCATAAATACAGATCAAGTAATCGTCACTGTAAATGCTTTACCCACTATTTCCGCAGGTACAAACTCTACAATCTGCTTTGGGCAAAATGTAACTTTATCCGGCTCAGGTGGTGTAAGTTATGTTTGGGATAACAACGTTCAGAATGGTACTTCATTTACTCCTCCTTTGGGATCTAACATTTACACAGTAATTGGAACAGATGCAAATGGTTGTTCCAACACATCTCAAGTTACAATCAATGTTGTTCCTGAACCAACTGTTTCATTTACCCCTAGTCTAGCTGAAGGGTATTCGGTGTTCTCTGTCACTTTCGAAAACACAAGTTCAAATGCAAACAACTATTTTTGGGATTTTGGTAATGGTGAATCTATCACAACTACATCCCTGATTAACCAAACAACTAATTATACTGATATTGGCACTTACACTGTTTTACTTATTGCATCAAATGGAATTTGCCAAGATCAAGTAACGGGTACTGTCATTGTTTTACCTTATCCAGATGCAATCATCAAAGCACCAAATGTATTTACTCCCAATGGAGATAATTCAAACGATGAATGGTGGATTGATGTTCAATTTGGCGCAAAAATCGATGTTCAATTATTTAATCGTTGGGGGAATCTCGTTTTGGAAATGGATGAATTTACAGACAAATGGGACGGAAAAGATTTTGCTGATGGCGTTTACTTTTACAAATATGTAATCCAAGATATGAATGGCAAAGAATACCAAGGTCATGGAAGTATAACGCTATTGAGATAGAAGGTAATTTCATTTTAGTTATTCATTTTTGATAAAAGTATCAAAAAGTTAAATTTCAAATAAGGCTGAATGATAAACACATTCAGCCTTATCAACTTCTAATCAGTCTTTTACTCAACTAAAACAACCAAAAATTTGGAAACTTTCCAAAATGATTCTGGGTTCGTAATTTGTAAATTTTTCTTTCCATCTCTTTCATAAATACGATATGAATTCGACGGATGATCTGTGATTAACGTGATATTTTTACCCGAAGCAGAAACTTTACTCGATTCAATGACACTGGTTTTTGTAAAATAAGACTCATTAAAACCATCTTTTAATTTGGCTTTTCGTCCCATTCCAATTAAACCTTTTGACTGAGTAACAACCTGATTGGATATCAATTCCTTCATGGATCCAACAGCATAATAAACGGTTTGAATCTCTTCCATCAATTGTTCATTTTGATACCATTGTTCCTGATATTCATCAAACAATAGCGCATATTCCCGATCTTTTACTGCTAACTCAGCTTGCAAGGCCTGAATTTGTTGTTCTTTTTGACTTAACTGTTCCGACAATCGAGTCACCATTTCTTGCATTTGACTGATTTTCAAAGAGGAATTTTTCAATTGACTCTGAAGTGTTGCTAATTTTTTTCCATTTTCTTCACGTAAAAAATTAATGTACTGTATTTGTTGAAGTACATATAATTTTTCATTGTTGTCTTTTTCTGCATTTTTTGCATGAACCCGAATTTCATCCTCTTTCAATTGTATGGATGCCAGATTACGCTGAATTTCATTGAAAAACAAAATCGATTCATTCAACATGGAATCTTTTAATTGATTATCAAGTTTTAGTTGTTCAATTTCACTTTGTAGGTTTGCCACCTTTTCCATATCAGAAGTATCCACATTACCCGAATCATTTTTACAACTCGAAAACGGCAAGATTAAAACTAATAAAGCACTCTTTATCAACACATTTATTTTCATACATCGATTTTTATGTTGATTCAAAGGTGCACTTTTTTCAGCTATTTTTCAATGACAATGGTCATAATTTGGCTTTTTCATGCATTGTTTTCTATTTTTGAGAAAAAAAAACATGCTAAAATTCATTTTATTTTCTTGCCTTTTTGCATCAACAAGTGTTTGGAGTCAATCCATTAACTACTTTCTTTCGATGCCTAAACCTCAGAATCATTACTTTGAGGTTGAAATGACGATTTCTGATTACAAAGCCAAACAAGTCGAAGTTAAAATGCCTGTTTGGGCTCCCGGATCGTATTTGGTTCGTGAATTTGCCAAAAATGTAAATTTAGTAAAAGCTTTTGATGGAAATGGAAATCCACTAACTGTTGCTAAAACCTCTAAAAATTCATGGAAAATTGACAAAGGAAGTGCAAAAGTGGTCAAAGTTAAATACGAAATTTATGCGTTTGAATTAAGCGTTCGTACTAGTTTTTTAGATCTTACACACGGCTTTGTTTCTGGAAGTGGAATTTTTATGTATGTTCCTGATTTAAAGGAAAAACAAGGGAATTTAACCATTCTACCATTTAAAGATTTCAAAAAAATTACTACTTCTCTTCCTCGTAAATCAGAAGGAATTTCAGGTGATGGTGCTCAACAATTTACTTTTAAAAACTACGACGAATTAGTCGATTGTCCTATAGAAATTGGAAATCAAGTTACTTTTGAATTTTCTGCTGCAAACGTTAAGCATTCAGTTGCCATGTACGGCGAAGGGAATTACGATATTCCAACTTTACAAAAAGATATGGCGAAAATTGTGGAATCTGCAACAGCTGTTTTTGGTCAAAATCCAAACAAAGAATACGTATTTATCATTCACAATGTAACGAATGGTCAAGGTGGACTCGAACACAGTAACTCCACTACACTAAGTGTAAATCGCTGGTCATACACAGGAAGTGAATACCTTGGTTTTCTGTCTCTAGTTGCACACGAATATTTTCATTTATGGAACGTAAAAAGAATCCGACCAATCGAACTTGGCCCTTTCAATTACGATGAAGAAAATTACACATCGCTACTTTGGGTAATGGAAGGTTTTACGTCTTATTACGATGAATTACTCTTAAGAAGAGCTGGATTTTATTCGGAAGAAGAATACCTACAAAAAATAAACAGTGCTTTAAATTATGTGGAAGGATCTGAAGGTTCTCGAATTCAACCGGTTGCTCATGCCAGTTTTGACGCTTGGATAAAAGCATACAGACCGAATGAAAATTCTGCCAACACAACCATGACCTATTACACCCGTGGTGGTTTACTTGCTGCCTTGATGGATGCTACAATTATGCAACAATTTGCGGGAAAAAAATCGCTCGATCATTTTCTTCAAGCTTTATACCAAGAATTTTACATCGAAAAAAAACGTGGTTTCTCTGAAAAGGAATTTGAAGCTGCATACACTAAGTTTATGGGAAAAGATATGAGTGGATTTTTTCAAAAATACGTGAATGACACTCAAATCCCAGATTACAAACAACTTTTCGAACCTTTAGGGATTTCTATTTCTTACACTGGAAATTCAAAGCCAAATTTTGGTGCTAGTTTTTCACAAAATGGTGGAATCGCAACTGTAAAAAGTATTCGCTCAAATTCAGCAGCTGAACTTGCAGGCTTAAGTGTTAATGACGAAATTCTTGGGTTAAATGGTTATCGCATTTCTGCTAGTGAACTTGAATCAACCCTTGGAGGATTGGAAACAGGTGAAGAAATCACACTATTGATTGCAAGAGATGAAGTTTTATTTGAAATCAAAGGAAAAATGGGGGTCTATGAACGTCCAAGTTACCGAGTTTCAATTCAGGATAAGAACAATACTTTATTCCAATATTGGATGAGAAAAAATTGATTTCTCGTAAAAATTCTGAATCAAAAAAGGGTGTCGCGATAATTCGGACACCCTTTTTTATAGAATAAGATTTTAGTTTTTTGGAGACAAAATACTTGATCCTTTCTCTTGCAACAACGTTCTTGCTTCTGCCAAAGTGATGCGCTCACCTTTGTAGTACGCTGTCATAAATGCATCAGAGATCCCTGCTTTTTTTGCTTCTTTCCATTTCACTTCCGCTTCTTCTTGTGAATGGAATTTACCCGAAAAATAACGAATTGTCATGTCAGGCATTG
>CAYRMV010000194.1:4455-5109 GCA_964425255.1 uncultured Flavobacteriales bacterium | reverse complement strand
GATCTGGAAAAACATACCTACTCAATCAATACATTTCTTATTTACAAGATCATGCATTTCCTCCAGCATTAATTGAGAATCCTGCACCGATTCCACCTGTACTAGAAGGTGCTCCTCCGTACATCCCAGCTCCACCATACATTGAAGCTGAGTTTGCATAATTCTGGTATGCATTTGAATAGTTTTGATAAAGCGCTTGATTACCCATTTGAGCAGTCTGAGCGTTACCCATATTTCTGTTATATGAACCTTGTGCAATTCCTTGCATAGCCATTTGAGCTTGCAATTGTGCTTGGTATTGGTCGTAGTATCCACCATTCATTCCTGGAACTCCGTAACCAGAACCACCGTTCCAACCACCAGTTCCACCCCAGTAGCCACCATTAGAAGGCCAGCCACCTGAACCTAGACCCATTCCACCTTGGCCCATTCCTGGAGCATAAATTCCGCCTCCACCAATGCCGCCTGGGTATGGATAGCCCATGCCATTACCACCGATGCCACCACCGATTCCTCCACCAATGCCACCGCCTGGAAATCCTCCACCGATACCACCACCTGGAAATCCTCCACCGATACCACCGCCTGGAAATCCTCCGCCGATACCACCGCCTGGAAATCCTCCGCCGATACCACCGCCTGGAAATCCTCCGC
>CAYRMV010000194.1:0-4355 GCA_964425255.1 uncultured Flavobacteriales bacterium | reverse complement strand
CGATACCACCGCCAGGGAATCCCCCACCGATACCGCCGCCGATTCCTATACCACCGCCTGGAAATCCTCCGCCAATACCGCCACCAATACCGATGCCACCACCGATACCAATACCGCCACCAGGGAATCCTCCGCCGATGCCACCCATGCCACCCATGCCACCAGGACATGGAGCTTGAATACACATCATTCCGCCGCCACCCATTCCTGGGTAACCGCCCAATCCGATACCGCCTGGATATGGATAACCCATACCACCACCGATACCTGGAAAGCCTCCGCCGATGCCGCCCATTCCTGGGAATCCACCGCCAATGCCGCCTCCGATACCGATACCAATTCCTGGGAATCCTCCACCGATTCCGCCCATTCCAGGGTATCCACCCATTCCAGGATATCCGCCACCGATGCCTCCACCGATACTAATTCCAGGAATGTTAATTCCAATTCCACCACCGATACCTGGATAACCACCCATGCCCATGCCTGGATAGCCTCCCATACCACCGTAACCTCCCATTCCAGGAAAGCCACCATATCCACCCATTCCCGGGTAACCGCCGCCGTAGCCTCCGTAACCACCCATTCCTGGATAGCCCATGCCACCGCCAATATTAATTCCACCGTAAATTCCTAAACCCGCTCCTGGCATTCCGCCACCTAAGCCATATCCTAGCATTCCTGCTAAGCCGTAACCTAGACCCATACCAAGACCACCACCGAATGACCCAGGACCACCAACCCCTACGTATCCACCGTATTGAGGGCCCATCATTCCACCCAAAAATCCTGGAGTATATCCTCCTGAGATAAATGGGTTTCCGAAACCGCCAAAACCATTTCCGGCCAATCCGCCGTAACCCGCGAATCCGCCCATACCCATACCATTACAAGTAGAAGCAAAAGACTCTGCTTCACTTGGTAAAAGTGGATTGGCTCCTCTTTCGAGATTGTAATTTAAATAAGAGTTAAATCTGTTAGTACACTGTGAGTGTCCTGAAGCATAAGCATCTGCCCAAGCTTGTTGTGATTTATATTGGTACTTCGCCCCGAGGTAAGTCATACCCAGCATGGCCAATGGACCTGCTAATGATTGAATGGTATCAGCAACCGGATGATCTTCTGCTGGTTTTTCAAAAAAACAATCCACACAATCAATCGATCCTCCACCAGCGAGAACTTCTCTAGCGGCGACACATCGACCTCTCGTCCATTCATCTTCAATTCCCAAACAGTCACTAGATGTTACTGAACTTGCAAAAACTACTGATGGCGATTGAGACATCAATAAGAGTGCAAGAAATCCAGTCAAAATCTTATGCTCTGATTTCTTTTTTGATGGTGATGAATTCAATTCTTGCTTCATAGCAAATCTCCAAAAATCCTCTGGCCTTTTGGTTCTAAAATAAAGGCCTTTGGATAAAAGTCTAACTCAAATATTCGATTCGTCATAATGAGGGCAAAACTTTAGCCAAACAGGCAGTTTTAACCTGTTAAAAAAAACCCAGTAAATTTATCGAATATAACTAACTGAAATCTTAAGTAGTCAAAAATAAAAACGGTGATACAAATAAAATCTACTGAATACTTTTATCGGCAAGGATATTAAAAAATGAAAACCCTACTTTTCTTATCAGGCTTAATCTTTTATTCGCTTTCCATCGTGGCAAACGATCTTCCCCCTAGCGCCAAAGTAATCGTCTTAAAAGGAGAAGCTTTTCTAGACGGTGTCGCTATCAAAGAAAATCAAATCATTGATCAACCTGGAAAAATAACAACTGGTGAAAAATCATTCATCAAAGTTTACATTGAAAAATGGGGCAATCATTTAATGATTGGTCCAAAAAGCGAAATGCTTTTAAATTTTTCCGACCTAAAAAAATACACTTTGAATTCAGGAAGCTGTCGCTGGATTTCCGCAGCTAAAAAAACACTAAATGAAAAACCAAAAGGTGGAATATTTACTGCTCAAGCTGCCATGGGAATTCGTGGAACTAATTTTATCCTTATGACAAATCCACTTTTTGGAGAAACAGAAATCGTGATGTTTGATGGAGAAGTAGAATTTAAGAGCTTAAAAGATGACGAAGATAAGGTTTCTTTAAAAGAAAATCAGTGGGGAGGAATCGGTGGGCGCTTTGGACAGAAAATCTCGCGTGTGATAACGTTAAACGCAAATCAATTACAAGCTCTCGATAGCTTATTAAAAGAATAAAATCTAAAGAATTATACATATGGAATTTTTATCGTTTAAATTTTTTTTCGAATGGTTAGTGGTAATTGCTCTTTTTCTTTTTGCCATTTACACGATGTTGATTATTAAGAATGAGAAAAAAACCTATATTAAAAACGCCAAAGAAAAAAATTTTCATGGCTTTAAATTCCTACTTCCTGAGTGGTGGGGAGAAATCGACACTCAAGATCCAAACGTTCTTAAATTCCAAAGATTAGATACGCGCTATGAGTGGGAAGCGCATTTTATCTACTCTTCCCTTTCAACGCCTTCCCCACTTACGATTCAAGAATTATTAAAGAGCATTATTGAAGAGAAAAAACTTCTTTTTGATCAAGACACCACGATTATCACTAACCCAAGTGACTTTAAACGAGGCGCGCTCTTAAAAGATGGTGTCTTTGAAATGTGCCGAGTAGAAGGGACTGCCACCATGGATCGCCAAGAAAGACTTTATTATGATGCATTTATGATTCGCCATTTAAGCTCTGGGAGTACTTTGTTTTGTGAAAGTAAAAGCTCTATTCTAAATGGTTTAGTAGAAGGTCCATATTTTGAAGAAGTCGTCGAAAGATTAGAATACATAAACTAAAAAGCCCTCTTTCGAGGGCTTTTCATTAAGAAGGCTTTTAAAAATTAATTTTTCTTTGGTGAGAAGTGTCTGATCTTTGCTACTAAAAAAGCAATGAGATCTTCATCTGAACCATAAACATCATCAATTAAATCACAGTTAAGAATAAAATCTTTCATTCTCACTGCAATCTGGTGAAGTGATTCAACCAAATATAATCCACCAATATTTTCACCATTAAAAGATTTGATTATTTCTTTTCTCGCATGGTTAAACATTTCAGTTTCTGTAATATCTTCAGGTAGATTGTCGTAGCCCATCTTTTCTTCGACTTCTTCAATCGCCTGGTCTCTTACGTCTTCGTCTGTAGCAAAACTAACGCCATACTCCGTAGCCATTGCGTCAATCAAAGCTTCTCTGTTAGTTGGGTGAAATTCAATCAACTTTTTTTCTTTTAAATTGTTGATCGTATAACTCGCCAATGTACGCAGCGTTTCAAAATCCGTCTTCATTCCGACCTCAATATCATTAGTGTTCTTTTATAGTGTAACGGGTTAAATCTCATCACACAAGAAAACTTTTTAATTTTCTTGACGAATAGGCCTATTCACTGTGATTTTGGGAGAGAAAATTGAGGATTTTTTATGATGAATGACGAAAAAATTAACTTCATTGAAGCTAAATCAAAATTAAATTGGGATGAATACTTCATGCTGCAGGCAATGATTGCTGCCTTCAAGTCGAAAGACCCTGCAACCAAAGTAGGCTCGGTATTCGTCGATCAAAATAATCATCAGATCACCATGGGCTACAATGGGTTCATCGCAGGAATCGACGAAACGCAGCTTCCTTGGGGAAAAGATCGCTCAGTAGGTCTTGAGCATCAAAAATATGGTTACGTTGTGCACTCAGAAGCTAATGCCATTTTGCACGCTACCCGATCTCTTGAAGGAGCAAAAGCTTACGTTACGCTTTTTCCTTGTAATGAGTGCGCCAAATTAATCGCCTCTTCTAAAGTAAAAGAAGTTATTTATTTATCTGACAAACATCGCGAAACCGAAGAAAATCGCATTGCTAAAAAAATCTTTGATTTATCAGGTGTGAGCTACAGAAAATTAGATTTTCGCCCAGAAATACTTAGTCATTTAGTTGAGCATTTAAATTCTCAACTCGTAGAACTCTAACAAAAAATAACTGTAGAAAATAAGTCTAAATTTAAGTAGTGGATTCTGCTCATAACGCCGTTCGTGGTGCTTTTTTCCCCCAAAAATTTCCACTTGAGTGTCATCTGGTCACTAACGTATGATCACTCCACTTACATTTGACAACTTTTTGTAAGTCAAAATGAAGTTTTATATTGGGGCATTTTGAGAAGATCTAGATATGATCAACTCATCTTCTAAAGGATTTAGAAGATTTTTGCACACACGACAGGAGGCGTTCACATGTTACCCATGAATTTTCTCATTATCGCTTCAGAAAATTTCACTACAATCGAAGGAAGATCGGATTACAAAGTTTGGTACTTAGAAATGGGACCAAAAGGAGAGG
>CAYRMV010000193.1:0-5129 GCA_964425255.1 uncultured Flavobacteriales bacterium | reverse complement strand
GAATCAAGTAACAGGAAGGCAATATTGAAAATTATAAAATATTAACGTTTGCTAATCGAGTAGACGGCTCCGCCCAAAATTGAGCGGAGTGCGCCTCTCACACCACCGTGCGTACGGGTCACGTACACGGCGGTTCGTAATCCGATGGGTTTAATAAAGTGAAAATTTCCAATAGCGAGTAATAACCTCGTTTCTTTAACCTAGACTTGGTAATCGTTGTGTTTAGAATTGGACTTTGTGCAACAGCCCATCCCCCTTTCCGCGTTCTGCTCCATGCGTAAGCATCATCGGGATTGACCCCCAATCGAATTAGGTTCTTCCTTTTCCGTTCAGGTTTCTTCTCCGTCAGCTGACGGACCAGATGCAATAGCGTAAGCGATTGCGCAACCAACCGTCGACATCTCGTAGTTTGCCAGCAATACTTGTTCCTTGAAAATAGTTTAACCATCCTCGTTGGATTTCGTTGATCTTAGCAATCCGTTCGTCGAAACTCATCGGTGTGGTTTTGCGGGTGATGGTTTTCAGTCGTTGCTTGAGCCGAATCCATGCTTTCTCTGTTACCACCAATTGATACCTGCCTTTTACTCCTTTCTGATACGTTGACACAAAGCCAAAGCCAAGCAATTGAAACTGTACGGGTTTACGAACGCCGCTTTTCTCCTTATTAATCGTGAGTTTAAGTTTGGTTCGTAGATAATTTTCGATTGCTCGAAATGTTGCCCATGCTTCGCTTGGATTTTTGCAGTAGATACTGAAATCGTCAGCATAGCGTACAAAACGAAGTTTTCGTCGTGTCAGTTCTTTATCCAACTCATTGAGTAGAATGTTAGAAAGCAGCGGACTAATCGGACTTCCTTGCGGAACGCCTTTTCTTCGTTTTTGTAGTTTACCGTTGATCTTGATCGGTGCACGCAGCCATTGTCGGATCAGTTTTAAGGTAATCGGACATTTTACCTTTTGGTAGAGTAAGTTCAGGAGCAAACAATGATCTACTTCGTCGAAGAACGATTTCAGGTCGATGTCTACGATGTTCGTATAACCCTCATGGATGTATTCCAATGCCTTACCAACTGCTTGACGGGCGTTTTTGTCGGGTCTGAATCCGTAACTGTTCTTGCTGAATTCTCTCTCCCATTTTGGCATCAAAACTTGTGATACCGCTTGTTGGAGTAACCTTTCGGTCACCGTTGGAACGCCCAAAAGTCGTGTTTTACCATTCGCTTTGGGGATTTCAACGCCAAGAATAGGTTGAGCGTAATACTTACCTTCCCAAATTGACTGGACCATCGACGATTTATTCTCGCGGAAGTAATCCGTAAGTTCTGTTGTCTTTCTTCCGTCAACTCCCGATACATCTACTACAAAACGACTTTTGTATTCTTTGGACGTTACGTTGCTGTGGACGCTTATCCTCGTTTTGTAGCCTCTTATGTACTTCCTGTTCGTCGGTACCAACTTTTGCAGTCCCGCTTCCTTCACTGCTTGAATCACTCCAAACCAGCTTGCGACTTGCTAACATTTCGGGTTGTTAATCCGCATGCAAGGGACTTTCACCCTCTGGAAAATTAACACGCTTGGTTTTCTCCTTAATAATTTGCATTTTCAAACTTTTTGTAGAGCTTTACTAAGCGTGTTGCTCTGCTCATGCAGGGCACACACAGCAAATAACCAAAAGCGCAAAAAAGTACTAGATTTGTTAGGCGCCTTTGCCTATTTGCAAACCGTTAGCAGAAACCACCAATTACCTGTAACCAAACTTTGTAAATTGAATTATTTGTAATAACTTTGTAATTACATAAAAATATGTCATGGAAGTTTCAATTATTAAAATAGGGAATTCAAAAGGTTTTCGTTTAACCAAAACAATTCTGGAGAGGTATAACATCACCGACAAAGTTGAATTGATCCTTGAAAAAGGACAA
Organism: uncultured Flavobacteriales bacterium; assembly: GCA_964425255.1. Lineage (GTDB taxonomy): Bacteria > Bacteroidota > Bacteroidia > Flavobacteriales_D > Crocinitomicaceae > CAYRMV01. Next base: position 3,207 of record CAYRMV010000193.1, on the reverse strand, counting down.
ATCATTTTGCGTCCTATTTCCGAACCTCGAAAAGGCTGGGATAAAGCATTTCAACAGATGCATGAAAATGGTGATGACCAACTTCTTATGAATGATGTTTTTGAAGATGAAAACTTTGACGAATGGAAGTAAAGCAGTATCAACTAGTTTTGGTGAATCTTGACCCAACCTTAGGTAGTGAAATACAAAAAACTCGACCTTGTGTTATTGTTTCACCAAATGAAATCAATGACAATCTACGAACAGTTGTCATCGCACCCATGACTTCTACTAGTAGAAAATATCCAACTAGAGTAAAAGTTAAGCACAACAGTCAAGAAGGTTGGGTTGTAATAGATCAAATAAGAACAATCGACAAAATTCGTATTGTAAAAAAGTTTGGTTCGCTTTCAGAAAAGGAAATACGCGAATGTAAACGTGTAATCCGTGAAACATTCGTTGATTAAAGGGAACGCTGCATAACACACGTTCGGCGCAAGAGACGGAATCTATTTAACGAAAAATGATCACGATGATGATCGGGATGAAAAGAAAACGATCTTGGATCGCAACAATAAAGAATTTTAATCCCGAAAGCTGAAGGGACGGCCACTGCGACAGGCGTGGAAACGTTATAGGTAATTTAGATAGCAACTATGAATTCAAAAAATAAATGGCTTCTGTATTGGATAATTGTATCTATAGTTGCTCCTTTGGTAAGTTTTATTGGTGGGTATGGTTATTTGTTCGTTCTTGCTTTATTTTATCCATTAGCTCAAACAATAGCACTCAATAAAATCCCTCATGCTAAAATGCCTTGGTTGTGGTTGATTCACTTTGTTTATTGGATTATGTTAATTATCTACTCCCCATCGTATGAAGTTACGATTATAGGAATTTTAGCAAGTTCAGTTTTAGGACAGATATTATTATTTTTCATGTTTGGAACTTTTGGGAAATTCCAATGGTTATTATTCAACACAGCCGGCATATCTTTAATATTGTTGACATTTTATTTATTAAGAGAAGTACAAATTTCAAATGATTTTATAGAAATTATATTTATAATAGGACTATCATTTACTTGTGCTTTCTTAACTGGACTTGGAATAAAACGAGGTTATTTAATATAAATACCTATAACAGCAGTCAAGCGCCAGCCCAGACCTTTCTTCCCTGCCTGTCGGCAGACAGGGAAACAACAACTAGTTTTTAAAGATTAAGTTCTATCTTCGGAGAAACGATTCCGATAGCTCTCGGGACGTGAAAGGTGGGCCGTTCGCCTGTTTGCAATCCGTTAGTTTTGACATTTTCAGTAATTCAGTTGGGAACAAGACACCAATAAAAACGCATTAACTGCTCATGAATCAACAACACATAGATAAATGATGCTGCACATAAAACATATCGAAACAATCCTGTATGTTGACAACCAAGAGACTAGTTGTGCATTTTACAGAAACCTGTTTCGAAAAGACCCAGACCTGAATGTTCCGGGAATGACTGAATTTAACTTATCAGACAATTGTAAAATTGGACTAATGCCAAACAAAGGCATTGCAAAAATATTAGCGGACAAAACACCGCATCCAGAAAGCGGTAATGGCATCCCCAGATGTGAACTATATTTGGTTGTTGACCATATTCAGTATGAATTTGACAACGCCGTGAAATGTGGAGCAAAATTAATAAGTCCTATTATGGACAGAGATTGGGGAGACAAGGTTTGCTACTTTTCCGACCCAGATGGACATATCATTGCATTTGCGGAGAAGATAACGAACGTAAACTACGATCCCGCATGAACACCAGCGCGTGGAACGTTATAAGCAGGCTTAAAAAGATGACACTGGAACCCTGAGCCGTACAACAGAATATCCGGGCGACATCCAAATAATTCTCAGACAACAAAAACTCAGTTGACAATTCCGCTGTAGCGCGACACCGACCTCATCAGTTTTCCGACACTTAAACCAAGCAAGTTTTTAAAATTTTCCCACCGCACATTTTAAAAAATAAATTTAACCTACCCGCATTGACACATTTAGGGCTGCCCTATAACAAGACAGACTCGCAAAAACCCCAAAAGAGCAAACTACTTAACGCCCGAGATGATTTTATCAGAATTTAATGTTTTCTCAAAAAAAACGTGCGCATTTGGATAAAATTAAACTACCTTTGTGAGCGAACATTCACTTACTTTAAAAACAGAAGCAAGATGAGCGGTAAAAACAACATTGCAATAGGCTTCCTGACAATGGGGCTTTTTATGGCTTACGGCTTTCTATTAATCTACCTGCGTGACTTCGCTCCAGGTAAAGAAGAATGGGTAAACTCATACAGCATAGGAAAGCACTTTGAAAGCAGACTGGCTCACGTTCACGGAAACTTGTTCGCCTTTCTAAACATCCTAATCGGTTATCTACTCCTACATTTCAAAGACAAATTACAAAACGTGAAAACCATTTCTTGGTTGGCTCTTACTGGTTTACTAATGCCAATTGGAATACTAACAGAGGTGTATTTTGGAGTGCCTCCTGCATTGGTATTAATTGGGGCAATTGCAATGACAGCCTCTGTAATTTGGTTAGGTGTTGCGTTTTTAAAAATGAAAACTATAATAGAATAAAATATATCAAATGACTACAGGAACAATTTCTGATAGACAGCTCGAAATTATTGAAGCGGCTGGAAAAATTCTGACGGCTTCGGGAATAAGTGGCTTAACAATTAAAAACCTAGCTAAGGAAATGAAATTTTCAGAAAGTGCTATTTACCGGCATTTTACAAGCAAGGAAGAAATCATAATTGCCTTACTTGAATATCTGGCTCAAAGTATGGATGAACGTTATGCCCATGCAATTTCAGGCGAACAATCACCGGAAGAAAAATTCACAGCGCTGTTTCAAAATCAATTTTCATTTTTTAATAAGCAGCCTCACTTTGTGGTGGCTGTATTCTCTGATGGATTAATGGAAGAAAGCGAACGCATCAACGAAACAATCTCAAAAATAATGGCAGTTAAAATTAAACACTTAATGCCAATAATTTTGGAAGGACAGCAAATGAATGTATTTACAAATTCGATAAGCGCTGATGAACTCATGCATATCGTGATGGGAACTTTCAGATTGCAAATGTTCAAATGGAGAGTTGCCAACTTTCAATTTGATATTACTCGAAACGGTGACAATATGATACAATCTGTATTAACATTAATCAAATCTA
>CAYRMV010000192.1:0-5141 GCA_964425255.1 uncultured Flavobacteriales bacterium | reverse complement strand
GGACGTATTGGATACAATGAACGCTAACGCATAAGAATCAAGTTATACATTTAAAACCGTTGTCTTTTTCAGATGACGGTTTTTTTATATTTTAAAGTCATGAAATTTACCGACGAATTCAAAGAAGCAATTCTTCAATTACCGGAAAAGGAAAAGGATAAATTGCTTTTACGCTTGCTCAAAAAGGATATTGTGCTCGTGAATCGGCTGAATTTTGAATTGCTTCAACCTTGTTCTGTCGAAGATGCAAGATCAGCTGTTGAAGAGAAGATCAAAGTAAACATCAATCGACTTGTTTCAACGAAGTATGCTGGAAATGTATATATGATGGAATTGCGTTATATGAGTGGTGCTATTTCTGAACATGTTTCAACGACAAAAGACAAATACGGTGAAGTTTATTTACAGCTGATCATGCTGGATGAATTTCTCTCAAAAATGAATTCGCAATTAACGAATTACTCCAATAACACAACAGAAAAACTCTACAAATACATCATCGCCAAACTTTTCAAATTATTGATTACAATTAAAGGCATGCACGAAGACTTGCGTTATGATTTCAGAGATTCGTTGGAAAACATTTCATCTTTAATGGGAGAAAACCCAAATCTCATGCACCTTTCGATATATCATGGATTGGATATGAATTGGCTGATCGATTTGAATATCCCAGAAAACATTGCTGACATTCACAAAGATCTCCGAGCAAAAGGTTATTTGCGTTAATTAGAAAATAGTGATGATTCCAGTCCTATACGAAGATGCTTATTGTATTGCTTTTGCGAAGCCTAATAATTTATTGGTTCATCATTCTCATTATGCGCGAAATATCGATGAATTATCACTCGTTGAACAAGTTAAAGCTTTGGGCTACGAATCCGTTTACCCCATCCATCGCTTGGATCGAAAAACTTCAGGAATCATTTTATTTGCGAAAGACAAACAAATTGTTCCTCCCTTTCAAGCTTTGTTTGAAGTTCAAAGTATTCAAAAGAAATATTTAGCCTTGTTGCGTGGACACGTTCCTGAAATTGGCAGCATCGAAACTCCTGTCAAAAATGAACGAGGAAATTACAAAGAAGCACTAACTCTATTCAGATGTATCAAGCTTTTTACATTAGCAATTCCAGTTCAACCCTACTCGGAATCACGGTATAGTTTGGTCGAATTTGAACCCAAAACAGGTCGCATGCATCAACTTCGGATTCATGCCAACAAAATGAGTCATCCAATCATTGGAGATCCAAAATACGGCAATCGCCACCACAATCATTCGTTCATTGAAAAACTGCAGATTTCCGAGTTATTTCTTCACGCAGCCGAGCTGAATTTCGAACATCCATTTACAAAAGAAAGGATCGTTATTCATGCTCCTCTACCCGATTTTTGGCAAGTATTTTTTGATCGAAAAGAACATATTTAAACTTATCTGCAAAAAAAAATCCCAACCGAAGCTGGGATTTTACTATTCTATTCAATTGATTAAGCCATCACTTTCGGAGCAGCAGCTAAAATATCTGCACTCGTTTCAGCGGCATATTGTTCAAAGTTTTTTACGAATTGTCCAGCCAAGTTGTTTGCTGTTTCATCGTACGCTGATTTGTCAGCCCAAGTACCACGGGGATTCAAGATTTCCGATGGAACGCCTTCACACGAAGTTGGAATAGCCAAGTCAAATACAGGTAAGGTATCAAACTCAACGTTATCCAATTTCCCTGTCAACGCAGCCGTGATCATGGCACGCGTGTAAGACAATTTCATACGAGAACCTACACCGTAAGAACCACCTGTCCATCCTGTGTTGATCAACCAAACTTTGATGTCAGTTCCTTCTAATTTTTCCCCTAACAATTTAGCATATTTTGCTGGGTGAAGTGGTAAAAACGCTTTTCCAAAACAAGCTGAGAAAGTCGTCGTTGGCTCTGTAATACCTACTTCTGTTCCAGCAACTTTCGCTGTGTATCCTGACATGAAGTGATACATTGCTTGCTCTTTCGTCAAACGAGAAATTGGAGGTAAAACACCAAATGCATCTGCTGTCAAGAAGAAAATATTTTTCGGTGCAGCAGCAGTTGAAGGCACAACGATGTTATCAATAAAGTGGATCGGGTAAGATACACGTGTATTTTCAGTAATTGTTCCGTCAGTATAATCTGGCGTAGAAGATCCATCCACAAATCCGATGTTTTCTAAGATCGCACCAAACTTAATCGCATCATAAATTTGAGGCTCTTTTTCTTTCGAAAGGTCAATTGTTTTTGCATAACATCCACCTTCGAAGTTGAAAACGGTGTTATCAGACCAACCGTGCTCATCGTCACCAATCAAACGACGATTTGGATCTGAAGACAAAGTAGTTTTACCTGTTCCAGACAAACCGAAGAAAATGGCTGTATCACCTGCTTCACCAACATTTGCTGAACAGTGCATAGACAAAACATTTTTCTCATGAGGCAACACATAATTTAACACAGAGAAAATCCCTTTTTTGATTTCACCTGTATATCCTGTACCTCCGATTAAAATCATTTTTTTCGTGAAGTTCAAGATCGCAAAATTGTGTTGACGTGTTCCGTCGATTGCTGGATCAGCTTTAAAACCAGGAGCACAAACGATGTGCCACTCAGGCAAGAAGTTTTCCAACTCAGCATCCGTAGGACGCAAGAACATGTTGTAAGCAAACATATTCGACCAAGGGAACTCAGTTACAACGCGTAAATTCAAGCGGAAATTTTCGTCTGCACATGCATAAGCATCACGAACATACATGTCTTTTTCAGTCAAATATGCTTTCATTCGGTTGTATAATGCATCGAATTTTTCTGGAGAAAATTTGATATTCACATCCCCCCACCAAACAGAGTTTTCTGTTTTTTCATCACAAACGACGAAACGATCTTTCGGCGAACGTCCTGTAAACTCACCTGTTTCAATGGCAATTGCACCTGTATCAGTCAATACACCTTGTCCGTTGAGAATTGTGTCTTCCACCAATTCAGCTGGTGTTAGATTCCAAAATACATTCCCCAAATTATTCAATCCGATGGAATCGTTCAAATTGGTATTGTTTCCTCGTTTACCAAATTCGTTCATACGTATTAATTTTTAGCTCTCGCTTTGATTCGTGCTGCAAAATTACAGCTATATTCTTTTTAACGTTCAATTCGTCGAAGAAATTTCAAACAGTTTATCAAAAATTTATGAACTTTTTTAATTCATCAATGAAATGAGTGCCTGAATTGCTTGTTGAATGTTTTTTCGAATTTCCAATAAATTGGCTTCCATCATGTAGCATGGTGCTGTAACGATTTTGTTTTTTGTATCGATTAAGATCTCGGAAACCGTTTTTTCTGTCGGCAAAACACCTGTTTTTTCCAGCCCTTGGTGAAAAGAAGCAATATCATAAGGCGATTCTTCCTTCGTCGACCCCAATGTCATCTGAAGCTCAAAAGCAGAACCTTCTATGGCTTTCGCTACAACAACCGGGCTCACACACAAAGCTGCAATCGGTTTTCCAACATTCATCAGATTCACTAAAAGCAATTTTACTTCAGGAAGAATACGCCCATCGGGTCCTTCAAATGCCCATTTTGTAAAATTCTTCGCACTTCCAAATCCTCCTGGAATGACTAATCCATCTAAATCAGCAGGTTGAACAGCTTGAATTTCAACAATGGATCCACGAGCAATACGAGCTGCTTCAACCATCATATTGCGTGATTCTGGCATTTCTTCACCCGTCAAATGATTGATTACATGATGTTGTTGTTGATTCACTCCGATGCACACATATTCTGCTCCAGCTTCTTGAATGGCCAACATCGCTAAAACAGTTTCTTGTATTTCAGCTCCGTCATACACGCCACAACCAGAGAGTAAAATTCCTATTTTTTTCTTTTCCATACCTCTATTTTAGGTGAACGAAAGTACAAAAAAGCGGGAGGAATTTGCATTTTTTCGACATTTTTCGCACCTTTAAAAAATGAAAATCGAAGAAAGAAAAATCATTTTTTACGATGGCGACTGTGGATTTTGCAATCATTCGGTTCAATTTGTTTTAGATAAAGAGAAATTCCCGACCATTCATTTCGCAGCCTTACAATCCGATTTTGCGCAACAATTCTTTCAAGAAAGAGGATTTCCCAAACCCAATTTGAGTACATTTTACTTTTGGGACAACAAACTGTACGACAAATCATCGGGCGCGCTTCGGGTTTTGCGTTACTTACGATTTCCGTTTCCTCTCGCTCAATTTTTCTGGATCGTTCCTACTTTCATCCGAAATGGAGTTTATGACTTTATTGCCAAAAGAAGACATCGTCTCGCGGGAAACTTTTGTGCACTTCCTACACCCCAACAACGTGAACGATTTATTTCGTAATTTCGCTTTTATCACAATCACTTTTTCTATGTCAAAAACAATATCCATACTCCTATTCTGCTTTACAACACTGCTTTTCGTGGCGCAAACAAAAGTTAACTACTCCGTTTACTATTCTCCGAACTTAGAAAAAGATGGGTTGAAAGTAACACTCGATTACACCTCAAAAGTGGCAAAAGATTCCTTTTATTTTCACTTTTCCAACCACGTTTGGGGACAAGATGATTTATTTCATTGTTTGCAAATAAACGAAAGCGAAAACCCAGGTTTAAAATACCGATTTGTTCCCGATAGCAATCGAATTGTGGTTTATGTTGCCAAAACCAAAAAGATTCAACTTACCTATCACATTCGCCAAGATTTTGTGGGAGATAGTTTGCATTTAACCAACCGTCCGAGAATGAACAATCACTATTTCCATGTACTTGGTGAAGAATTGTTTACCGTTCCCGAAGCTATATTTGAGACGAAAGATCGACTCATTTCGGCAGAAATAAATTGGATAAACTTTCCGGATGATTATGTCATTCACAATACATTCGCTTCCAAGCAGAAAAAGCAAATTGTAGAAGGAAATCTCTTTAACACCTTATATCAATCCTTGTTTGTCGGAGGAGATTACCGAACTTATTCCTTTGATTTTAAAGGAAAACCCGTCGTTTTTGCCATTCGTGGTAAATGGTATGGAGATTACCAAGACGACAAGCATCCATGTAAAAGCAGATATTTGTATAACCAAAAACAAAAAAATGCAATT
>CAYRMV010000191.1:0-5154 GCA_964425255.1 uncultured Flavobacteriales bacterium | reverse complement strand
CACCACAAGCAACTTGTTGATATACTGTTTTGAGAATTTCTGCTAAATTTACAATGTTTCAAAATGGGCCCAATCACCTAATAGTAAAGTATATAAAAAATGAGATTTATAATTTTTTTTCAGTAGTTTTTTTAACCTTTTCTTGTGGATCTAAAGAAAATAATAACAAAAACAGGAGATTTAGTATTATTATTGAACACAAGGATCAGGTGTCAGGTTTTTCATTGAAAGATGATAATGACACTCTGTGGTTACGTTTACCTATAAATGATCCTAAAACCTCTCATAAAATTATTATCAATGATGAAACTAAAAAGAAAATAATAGATGTCATTGATTATCATTTTGACATAGAAAATTTTAAATCTAACAAATCGGATAATAATGCCAATGGTTCTGTAACTTTTGATATATCAACAGGGAGGGAAAGCTTTTATACCTTCAACACAAATACTATGACTTCCACATATAAAAATATTAAGAAAAATACCGACGTATCAACAAAATATAGTGATTTAATTATTTATTTAAAATCTAAATATCCTGAATTTAAAAATTGGCCAAATTAGGTTGATGCCATCAGTAATACTTCGCCATCAGCAGCACCACATGCAACGTATTGATATGCAATTTTAAGTAAATGTATCATTGATAATCAGAAGGAACAAAACACCAAGTCGTTGTACAAAATTTCTGCTATGTATACAATCTGTCAAAAAAAAGAGCTAATTATCCTTTCAATCAAAAAAAATAATAAAAAATCGTTTAAAACAACAGGTATAGATTTTGGATTTTGAATACTTGGAGGATTAGTTGGGCACAGAATTAAAACGGGTTCAACAGGTTATCAATTATTTGGCGCGAGTGCTGTGGAAAACATAAATAACAAAATAAATGATGCTTGTGAATAAAAAAACAAAAAAAAGAATAGGCCTATTTATTGGGTTTTTGATGCTTTTTATATTTTTCATTTCAATATTTTTATCAGAATATAAGATGTACAATTATAAAATTACTTGTGCTAATTGCGTTGGTTTTTATAAAGCTAAATCATCTTGGTATTATGAATTAGAATATGAAGTTGAAAATGTTCTTCATAAACAATCAAGGCAAGGTAAAAAATATAATGCAGAAATAAAAAAATATATAGATTCTGCAAAATGTATAAAAATAGCATATTCAGAAAAAGATACCCAATGTATTAGAATTATTGATGATAAATTGGGACTTGAATGGTTGTGGTTTATAAAAGATAAAGGTAGGTAGTGTTGGTAGTGTTCCCAAAATTTTATTACTGGAAAATTTAGAGATTAAACAGTTAATAATCAAAAGAAAAAACAACAAGTCGCCGATCAAAACTTCTGTTATCTTTATCCAATAGCACATGGCGGGTTACAGCAAAATAAAAAATATGTATTTTTTTTAAAATTTATAAATGTATTTTATCTTCATTTTTTTGTTTTTGTTGTTGTATCTTGTGATAAAGAAAAAAAATATTGTGAATCTTTTAATTTAAAAGATTACCATTTGAAAAATTTTATTACCTGAAAAACTAATTTACGTTAAAGAGAGTGATACGTTAAAATTATTTCCTTCAATTGTTGATTTCACTAGAAAAAGTATAAATTTCCCATGCACGCATAGATTTTTTTTCATACCTTTATAACATCAACACAACACTACGAAGTATGAAAAAAATGTACTTGCTGATTAGCAGTCTTATGCTCGCGTTTTTCGCTCAGTCACAATGCCAGGAAACAGATAAAACAAAAATCTTATTGGTGGGAGACAGCTGGGCCTTCTTTATGAACTTTGACGGAACCATCAACAATGTAGCAAAAGACTGGGGACATAGTGATATAAAATATTACACCAATCTGACCTTAAGTGAAAATGGAGCTGAAACAGATGATTTTCTTACACAGACAAAAGTAGATGAACTTACTAATCGCCTTTCGACCATGCCCGATCTGGAAGTCGTTCATCTTAGTATTGGTGGAAATGATTTCTTGGGGAGTTGGAATGTTGACTTTACACAAGCACAAACTGAGACCCTTGCTGAATCCGTTTTAGCCCGATTAGACACCATTATTTCAAACATTCATGCTGTCAGACCTGATGTACATGTGTTTTGGAGTGGTTATGTATATACCAATTTTGGTGAGGTGATTGGAAGTCTACCAAGCATTGTTCAATCAAGCCATCCTTTTTATGGTACCTGGGAAGGAATGGGCTTTCCCACCTTTCAAGAAATTAACACGGTTCAAAACTGGTTTCAAGTTCAAATTTTACAACGTTATGCAAACGACCCCCAAGTAACTTATGTAAAAGCGCCCGGCTTGATGCAATACGTTTTCGGACAAACAACAAATCTAGCTGTTCCTCCGTCGGGCTCCTACCCTGCATTGAGTGTTCCAATGCCGTTGGGTGACCCGACTTATCCCTCACCTCGAAACACGATGCGTGACTATGGAATCACGAAAGATTGTTTCCACTTGTCTGCCGCTGGCTACCATGCGTTTGTTTCCTATCATTTTCAAAAGTTTTACCAGAAATTTTTGATGGATGACGCATATACACTGGCTGATTTTGTAAAAACGGGAAATGTAACAAGCTCAGGTCAAAGTTCGAATGAACTTCTTGTAGGAAAACAAAATGGAACCGAATATGCGGGAATCATCGAATTTGACAATACATCCATTGCGGATACAGGCTTGAACCGTTTGAGTTTGTTTTTACGAATTGATGAAATTTCAGGCACAAACTTCCTCTCAACTGGAGAAATCACAGCAGAGATTGTTGAACAACACTTTGGACCTAGCGCTTCTCTGGAAAACGATGACTTTTCCGGCGCTGCCTACGCTACGGCAACACCTTGTGTTTTTGGTAACCTGGAAGCAGGAAAATGGGTTCGCTTAGAATTTCCCGATGACTTTTTGAGTTATGTGCACACAAGCAGTCATTCGCAAATCCGATTAAAATATACTGGAAGCAGTGATGGATTAATCACTTTCAGAAACAGTAATGATCCCGATTTTCAACCGGTTCTAAACATTCAATACGGAACAAAAACCCTCGAAACAATGGAATTAGACTCGGACAAAATCACCCTTTATCCGAACCCTAGTTCAAACATGGTTCGCTTATCATCAATTGAACAAGTGAGTTCGGTTGAAATTGTTTCGACTACCGGACAACGGTTCCAAAAAATCGATGCTCCTATTTCGGAGATTTCAGTTGAAAATTTGCCAGCTGGTTTGTACTTAATGATTGTAAATAAGGAACAAGGACAACAAGTAATTCGATTTATCAAAAAGTAAGAAAACCGATGGTACAGGATGAGCTTTGCTCTTTTGATAACAGAGGAATTTGTAAGTAGTTTATAAATTCTCCACAAACGGCTCGTTTGTTTTTTTTTAAAAAAAGTCAGTGAAATCAGGGGGTTAGCCGTTTCTAACGGGTAAAAACGGCTAAGTTTCATGTAGATTTGGAATTGAATCGAATTATCGTTATATTATGCAAACACTTTCTTTTTGGAACAAAAATTGTTGAATGACTTTGTGAAATTCAATGTTGTATTTCATCTAAGTTAAAAAAGAACGTATGAAACGTGTTCACATATTATTCTTGTTTTGCCTTCTTATACTTACATCGTTTCAGTTGGAAAGGCATCATCACGATTGGGAAAATAAATTAATTGGTATTTGGCAATATCACTCAGAAGAAGAGAATAAGATTAAATTGATCCAATTGAATCAATGGGATAATTCGTCTGGTGGAATGCAATTTTTGCAAAATGGAAAATTAATCGTTCGACAAAATTCAGGTTGGTGTGGTACTCCAACCATTTCATACACGAATTATGCAGGCACTTGGAAAAAAAACGGAGATGCAACAATTGAGTTAATTTATCCTTTTTGGGGTGGTACAGTTGTGGAACAATGGAAAATTCAGGAGATAAGCGATTCGGAATTGGTTTATACTCAAATTCATTCAGAAACAATCCGTGAATAAAATCGAAAAAGGCTGGTAGATAAAATCAACCAGCCTTTCAAGCGTATTTTTTGCGTAATTAAAACGGTAAATCGTCGTCTTCTTTTTCGACAGTTAACTCCGCATTACTTGCTGTGATTGGCTCCATATTCATGGGTGATGGACCACCTGAAGGCATTCCTCCTCCGGCTGCACCCACTTTGTCAATGCGCCAAGCATCAAGGGTATTGAAATACTTAACTTCTCCTTGTGGACTTGTCCACTCGCGACCACGAATATTGAACGAAACTTCGATTTGTTCGTTAACTTGAACACCATCAATCAAAGAACATTTATCCTGAGTCAATTGGAATTGAATATCTTGAGGGTACATGCTTGATGCATCAGTAAGAACAAATTCGCGTTTTGAAAATTTATCCGAAACTTGAACAGTCGGATTGATCACTTTAACAGTTCCAGTGAGTTTAAACATATTGTATTGTGTTTTAAATTGTGTTCTAACTTATCGATTATTATTTCTAACCGAGGATTAATTATTGAAAGCAAGCAAGGTTTTCCAAGCATCTTCCAGTTTATTTTCAGCCAAAAGAGACTTCGCATGTTGGTGCAAAGCTAACTCTAATTCAGCGGGTTCATCTTCTAAAGTTACAAATAATTCACTTAATTCCAAAAGTTTATATTCGTTTACATCCGTTTCGTTGGGTAATTCGAGTATTCCAGCTAGTTTCCCAAGGTCGTTTCCTGTTAAAATGACGGAATTGCGAATATCTTCTGGCAAAGTATCAAATCCAATGCCTATTGTTGTAATAGGCTTTTGAATTTCAAACATGGAAGCTTCGTTCGCATGGCAATACCAATTTCCTCCCATTCGGGCAACTAGGTTTATCTTCTTTTGATCAATTTGACCGTTTTCGTCTAATAATGTGTCGTTAACATGAATCTTGACCACTTCACAAATGACTAAATTCCCAGCTCCTCCTTCGTTTCCAAGTTCTTTAACCTCCATAACCGTACATTCTAACTGTACAGGAGATTCTTTCACTCTTTTTGGTTTGACTAAATCAGAATCGATTGGTGTTAAACCCGATTTTACAAACTCATCTACTCCAGGAGCATAAGGTGAGCTACTCAAACTCATTTGTTCTACAATGTCAAAGTTGA
>CAYRMV010000190.1:0-5242 GCA_964425255.1 uncultured Flavobacteriales bacterium | reverse complement strand
GATTATTTGACATTTTTTAACCTGAAAATTTCGATTTGACCCCAATTTAGTAATGGTGTGAAATATCCCTGAGTGACTTTTGAAAAAACATATAGCTGAATTCAACCTTATTATAATCGCTGATTATCAATAATTTTAACACTTTCACGTTTGTAAATTCAATCAAACATGCTACTGAGAAATATGGATTTAAGTTAATTTATCTTCTTCGAGAATTTTTACAAAATGAAAGCCTTTTGGACCAAAACCTTGGTTGTAATAAAATCGATGTGCTCCAAAATTGTGTGTATAGGCATCTAAAACCAAAATCGAACACCCCATTTGTCGCGCTTTTTCTTCCAAATAATCGGTCATCCATTTCCCAACACCTTTGGATCTATACTCCTGTTTAACAACCACATTATCCAGCTCGATGTATTTACCACACCACAACTTTGTTCCTATCCAAAAGCCACAAATTCCAAGACAAATATCGTTTTCAAAAGCTGCTAATTGGAAATAATTATTGGGAATCATTTCTAGCAACATAGAAGCATATTTTTCTTTCGAAAGATTGGGATACAAATGCACGATGGTTTCCCATTCCCCTAACATTTCATCTAGGGAAACAAATTCTTTTAAAATTAGATCCATTTATTTCAATGTTTTTTCAAATAATTCCCAAATTCGTCTGTATTCATCATACCAAGAATCAGCATTGACAAAACCGTGTCTTTCAACCGGATAAATGGCCATTTCCCAATTCTTTTTTTTCAATTCAATAAGCCGTTGATTTAAGCGAACAACATCCTGAAATTGAACATTATCATCTATCATTCCGTGTAAGATTAACAAATGATCTTGTAAATTTTCCGCGAAATAAATGGGAGAACTTTGTTTGTATGCTTCCAGATCGGTTTCAGGAAAATTCAAGATATTTGACGTGTACGGATGATTGTAATGTGCCCAATCTGTAACGGAACGCAAAGCTGCACCTACCTTGAATGCCCCTGGTTCTGTAAAGAGCGCCATCAAAGTAATAAACCCACCGTATGAACCACCATAAATTCCGATTCGGTTGGAGTCGATTCCCAATTGAATTAAATACTCTCTCCCTAAAAGTTGATCTTCTAAATCGAGACCTCCCATGTGTCGGTAAATTCCCGTTCTGAAATCGCGGCCATAACCATCACTTCCACGGTAATCGATGTCTAAAATCGTATATCCTTGTTCAACAAGAAAATGGTGAAATAGGTATTCTCTCGAGTAGGAACTCCAAAAAAGATGCGCATTTTGAAGATAACCAGCGCCATGAACAAAAATGATTGCTGCACCATTCTTTTTCCCTTCTTCCGGTTGATAGATCCGAGCATTCACCTGCGTATTATCCGAAGTTTTGAGTGAAATGATTGATGCTTTTTTCCATGCATATTGTTGAAACTCTTTGGTAGTCGATTTCGTCAATTGTTTCCATGATTTTCCGGATTGTGCAACAAAAAGTTCCCACGGTTGATTACTCGTTGAAAATCGAATTGCCCAGTTTTTTTCATTCGGAGAAACAGACAATTCCGATGCTCCCACTTTTTCAATAAGTTTCTCCCATTTATTCGATAGGAAATCATAGCGATACACATCACGATTCCCTGGATGGGACGTATTAGTTGAACAATATAACTTGGCTCCATTTGCTAAAACGTTTACCTCTCTTACTTCCCAATTTCCACTTGTAATTGTTCTTTTTTCTTTCGTTTGAGAAGAGTAAGAATAAAGATGTGAAAATCCGGTTTTTTCCGATTGGTAAAATACCGTTTTTCCATCAGAAAAATACCCCAAAGTTCCTGGATAAAAATCCCATTCTCCAATTCCTGGCCCACCGATCCAAGCTTCATCGTGTTGATGATCCCATTCAAAAACAGAGCTTGAATTCAAATCAATTGAAACCAACCATCGATCTTTGTTGTCCAAACTACGAATATCCATCACTGCCATTGACTCTTTTGGCGAATATATTGGGCGATGCATGAAAAGATGTCTTTTTTCAGGATAAAGCGCCGCATCAGTTAGATAAGAAGGTTTTTTATTCAAATCAGTCAAAGCCGAAAAATCCAATTTAATAATGGTATCCGCTTGAATTTTCCATTGATAACAATGATAAAAATTCAAATTTGTTATACTTACTTTCTCTCTAGCTTTCTCGATAAATAAATGTCCATTAGTAGTCACATAATGAGGAACATCCGTAGACTTCAACTTGTTTGGTTCTTCCAACCTATAAATTACATGATTTTCATCCAACGAAATCGAAACGTCCGATAATTCATCATTTCCGATGTTAATTTGTTTTATTTCTGGTAGAAGATATTTTTTTCTTTCCGCTTCATTCCACGCTTGTTTTGTCTTTTTATTTCTAATAATCTCAAAAAGAGAATCTTGTTGCTTTTCTAAAAATGAAGGCTCTTGATCAGATTCTTTGGATGATTTTACAAACTGAACAATTTGAACAGTACTACCCGAAAACAAATCAAAACAAAAGAGTGCCATTCCTTGCTGAAAATAGACTTTATTTGGATTATTTACTCGTTGTAAGTTGAATATTTGTTCATTTGTTTTGTAATGCAACGTATGTTTTTTCAACTCTGTATTGAAAGAATATAGCGCATTTTCACGGATATAAAATCGAATTTTAAAAGCTGCTTGGTCTGCATCACACAGAAATGTTTCGTGATATCTTTCTGCAGGAAGTAGCATTGGTCCAGCCATTCCTTCTTCCCAGAAATAGATCGAATTTCCGGGGTTATTCGTTGGATTCCAATCGAAAAAAAGTGTTTTACTATCCCACGACCATCTCGGATTTTCAGGTTGATGACCAATAAATTCATTTCCTTTCATGATTGTTTGTAAATCAAAAGGAAATTGTGCTAATGACAAATTACTGAAAATCAAAAAGAATATCACAAAAATGGTCTTTTTCACCAATGGATTCATATGTTTACATTTTTTCAAACTTACTTAAAATAGACGATACTAACCACTAGATTTCAAACTGGATTTATCATGAAAAACATTAGAACTGAAAGCAAATAACTCTAAATCAGTCTGAATCAATTTCCAATGTCGCTCCCACCTTTTGTAAACAAAGGGAGAAAATTTGTGCTCATTTGTATCATGTTTGATCACTACATTTTCATTCGAAGTGAAATAATAGGAAAACTCAAACAACTCAAACTTCAATCCCAATGGTGAATTCGTTACTCCTGTAACAACATCAAAATCAAATAACTGTTTTTGTAATTCGCGTTTCTTAATTACGATTTTCCCTTGTTTGCCTGCCAACAAAAGACACAATATCGCGTAATTTTTGTACATGATTTTGGTTTTCACCTGCGCGGCCGTTTTGGTATGCTTTCGCAATTCAGCATGGTAACGATTTCGACAATGATCATCACAATAAATCTTGTCCGATCGACCGTAATAGGGTTTGTCGCAAACACAGCATAAACGTTGAGCTACTTTTAACGAGTTTCCATCTATTTTTCCTTTGGATGTAGTTTGAATATTTGTCATAAAAAGGGGTTTTAATTTCAATTTATACTTGAAGTTAGTGAATAAGTTTGGATGTTGCAAGAGGTTGGAGATTTTTTTTTGGAATTATTTTTTTTTAAGAGGTTCGTTTATAGATTGTTATAGTAAATAATTTTGACATTTGCAAGTGAAATTTAAAAATAGTCGTTTTTAATCGTTAGAAACGGCTATCCCCTTGAAAACACTCGAAATTATAAAATCTAGTCCCTTTCAAATACGGATAAACCAAATCAAAATTCAATACCATATCTCTTCAATTTAAAAATTTGCACAAAAGCTTGATGCACATACTTAAATAACAATTTTCCTGGAATTAACAAGTCATTTTTCAAATTAGCCGTTTTTAATCGTTAGAAACGGCTATCCCCCCGAAAACACTCGAATTTATGAAATCTAGTCCCTTTCAAATACGGATAAACCAAATCAAAATTCATTAACATATTTCTTCAATTTAAAAATTTGCACAAAAGCTTGATGCACATACATAAATAACAATTTTCCTGGAATTAACAAGTCATTTTTCAAATTAGCCGTTTTTAATCGTTAGAAACGGCTATCCCCCCGAAAACACTAAGTTCCACAAATAAAATCTCAAATCTTTTACCTCGTCCCCATCCAATTCAACAACTCTTCATCCATAAAATCAAGTAATCCTTTGGCTGCATCTTACTTACATGTACTTTAGTTCCGAATAAATTCTTGTTTTATAGAGAGTGGATTGGTGAGTTTCTATTTGCCCTACCACACAAAACCGTCGACATTTCTTTCGTAAGCTATCGCTATGCGCATGGTAAGTAGGTGAAAAATGATTAAAAAAATCTAACAAAGTGTTTTTGGATGATCATTGATCTTATCTCGACATATTAATTATTATGTTCATAAATTGATTAATAAAGTATTTATAAATCAGATATCAACGCTTTTACTAATGTGCTAAAAGAGATAGTTTAGATAATACCAATTTAATTACAGTTCGGATAAAATTCTTTGTCTACGGTATTTAACTTATAAACTTCAATTTCATTTTTTTTTAGAAATAAATTAATCAATTTACAAAGTGAATCAATTTTTTCATTGTGACAGTCTACGAATATCATTTTTTCAATGCTTTCTCTATTTTCTACTACCAGTTCCATTATAAATGGATTATCTGTTATCGTAAGGTACTCTTCTTTAACTTTATGATTTGAAAAATACTCAAAATTTTCCGACAAATATTTTTGCAGTAAATGATAGCTTTTTGTATGCGATTTATTATTAAAAATTTTCTTTTTAGAAATCTCTTTTTTATGTGTTCGATTTGAGTTGAATTTTTTCATATTGAAAGAAATACCATTTTCGGAAAGATCTACAATAACATTATACAATAGTGTATTTTTGATTTTTAACCTAAAATAATATTCTTCGTTGTAATTAATCGTTCTATTGCCGGATATCCAAGGAACTAAAGCAATAACTAAAAACATTATTATCCTGTTATTATTCATTAATCATAATTTTTTTATCATTCATCAAACTTGAAACTCATTATTTTCATAAATCAAAAGTCTCATTCTAGCTTTTTAATGCACAAAATTATAGATTTCCATATTTCTTTTTATAAGTATTATTCTTTAGGTATATCCCCTTTCCCTCCTTCAATCTCATCCAAAACAAAAAAGAGACCAAGCATTACTCAGTC
>CAYRMV010000189.1:0-5267 GCA_964425255.1 uncultured Flavobacteriales bacterium | reverse complement strand
ATCTACCATGGCTATCCATCCAGCAGCAAAATCATTCACATCCGGATGCACGGTGTTCGAATCTTCGATCACGATGGTCCACGTGGCTGGAATTCCCGTATTAAAGGTTTCGTTTAAAATAGAAGTTTGCGCAGAAACTGTGGTGGTTAATCCCAAAGCCAACGCAAGTAATGACAAGTGTTTCATAAAACAAAAATACGAAAAGTGAGCTAGTCTGCGAGATGTATGAGAATATCTTTGAATTCCTGATAGAATCGGTCAAAGCAAATCAAGCGATCGGCAAAAAAAGCGTAAATAGCTTCGTGATCATCTGGATTGAAAAAATTGACATCGGTCAATTCCCATTGAATGCGACTGAAATGCGGAATATGTCGTGAATGCGCGTCTTCGATCCATACGCCTTCGGTTCCCATTTCTGAGACCATCACGGCTTTTAGTTCTTGCAATTGTTCCCAAATGATCGCGCGAATTCCGGCATCTTTGGCTTGGATGTCCACCATAAATCGCGCTCCTTGGTTGTCGGCATCCAAGCGAATAAAAATATATTCCACCTCGGATGGATAGTTGATCCAGTTCATTTTACGTCCGTTACTTGAACGCACGTGTTGCATACGGGATTTGAATTCCTGCCAGAAAGCCGTTTTGCGCGCTTTCAACTCTTCTTTTGAAAACATACGGATTTATTCGTAGCTGTAAAAATACTGCTTTCTATCGATGGTCATCATGTCCGGCAACAGATCTTCGCGGTATGACCATGAAATACTACGCGTAGTGGTGTTTCCAACGTATTCGTCGTATTGAATCAGATTTTGTTGCTTGTCATAAACCCATTTTTTGGTCTGAGCGATCTGACTAAAGAATTCGTTC
Organism: uncultured Flavobacteriales bacterium; assembly: GCA_964425255.1. Taxonomy (GTDB): domain Bacteria; phylum Bacteroidota; class Bacteroidia; order Flavobacteriales_D; family Crocinitomicaceae; genus CAYRMV01. The sequence goes on along the minus strand of CAYRMV010000189.1, from coordinate 4,400 downwards.
AGTAAAAAGGCTGAAGTAGGGCGATTGTTTTTGGTGAAAACAACGGTTTTTTCGGCCAACATCAAACTTTGTTGAGTAAAACCAAGATTATTAAAAACAGATTCGATTTGTGAGGTGGAACTGCCCTCCGGGAGAAAGATCTCGACGGAGTAGAGGCTGTTGCCAATTTTAGTGATCACTTTATCCGGTTGTTTCAGATCTCCGTAGATCCACGTAGAGTCAATGCGATTTGCTAATTTTTCACGCAAGAATAAATAACCATTTTTAATGCGTTCAATTTTGGTCTTGTGAGAACGTTGCACGCCAAAATTCTTCGTAAACACGATATTTCCGTTGCCCTCCTTCCAATTGAAATCGAGTTTTCCATCACTCCAAATGTTGGGCGTTTCGTCAAAACGGTAGTCGGTGTAATGCAACTGTTTTGCTTGATCACTATAGGAATACTGGCGTTTTTCAAGCGTATCTTCCGGGTTTTTGCCTCCTTTGGAAAAAATCGTGATCGATTTGATGTCCAGATCATTGATCACTGCACGGTCAAACGTCTCCAACGCATGTACAGGTGCATTATCAACAGCGCCGATGAATGTATAATTGAGTAAGGATCTTTTTGCTGGGTCGTAATTGGAAAATGTTCGGTCTGTCGTAGCAGGCGAACTACAACGGGTAAACGCAAATGCGAGTACTAAAATCGATAAACAGGTATATTTTGCCGACCACATACATACAAATATAGCTGAAAAATCATTTTTAATGGATTAAAATTTTAATTAGGGCTTTGATTTTATGAAAATAACCGGTCTGAAACCGTAAAGGATCGTTTGGTTATTCGGTGGTAATGGGCGTTCAACAAAGAGTGTATTTACCGGAAAATCATCGGCACTCACTACGCGGTGTACAGGATCGCTTCCTTGTATTTTCAATTCATTGCTAGCCGGATCATAGACGCATTCTGCCGTACTACTCAAAAGAGAAGCCAACAGCGAGAAATAATCATCTGAACTGGTTTTGGCCGGTGCAGCAAATGGTCGCAAAAGTGGAGTATATCCATCACTACCAATCAAATTTTCAAACCCATGACCGTCGAGTCGTGTTAGAATAACATCGGTTAACGTGTCATAAGCTTGGATTCGATCTCTCCATACTGGAGCTGTTGCAACTCGTGCACTCAGTTCCAAATTCAATAAAGTAGGTAAACGTACGTGGTAACTGAATCGCGCTTGCGGTTTGTTATTCAATTGCTTCGAAAGCCAATAGCAATATGCGCGTTGTTGCGCGATGGTGAGATTTAGTACTGGTGCTTTTAGAAAATACTGTGCATACGTTTGAGGGGTTAGGTCCCATCGATTCAATAACTCTGTTTCGTTTGTCAATGCAGGAATTACGGCAATAAGTGAGTCATCGACGTTGCGAAAAAGGATCTTTTTGGGGTCGATCTCACGTCTGCTATAAAAGCGAGGTACTTGTGGTAAATAAAGCGAAGCTAAGATCGGTAGGTATTCAGGGTCATCGTAAATCTCCGGATGCGCTTGGATGTAAGCACTATTTAGACCAAACTTATTTAAAGCTTCTGCATCGGATAAGGAGCGCGCGTACTTGCGTTCTTTTTTGCTGCAATTCAATAAAAACGCTCCGTGTTTAGTACCTAATTGCTGATAGAGTAGGGCTGCAACAATTGAATCTTGTACAGAGCGCACGAATAAGTTGTATTGTTCATTTGAAACGGGAAGACGTTGTATAAAAAAGGGATCCAAGTTGTGTATGATGCTATCGCGAATGGATTGACGATACGGGTAGGTTTGGCGATAAAAAGCTTGGATCAACGAATCACGATTCTTGGGCAACTCGACGCGTCTGTATATAGGTGACCAAGATTCTCCTATTTTGTGTTTAACATAATATTTCGGCTCAGAATTGTATGGATACGCGTTTCCTTCGTAATGGTTCATTTGAACGGAATCTAAGATGTAGCTATTTTTTAAGGTGAATTCATGGAATTTCCACCAATCACAATCACCACACTGTTTTTTCAACGCTAGCGGGTTGTAATACATGGTATCCGTTTTCGGAACGATCGTCCAGGGAGCCTGCATGAGCCAGCGATCACGATCTGCATAGAGCTCCAGTGTATTTTTATCAGCGATCAGTTCGATAGGATCAATGTATTGGAACGAACGCAACAACGAATTCCTTGGGATTTCTGATTGTTGGTGAATTGGATACCAACCGTTGCAACCATGGAGACTTGAATACGACAAATGTTCAAAATTGGGGACAAATGAAATGTAAACTGAATCCTGAGCGCTCAGGGAAGTAGAAACGAGCACAAAATAAAGCAATAGTTTGTTGACCATATCTTTTATAAGTGGAGAGGACACGAAATGTTACGCGCTGTTCGTTCTGCACTATATTTAACATAATATTAATTATAAGACATAATAAGTATGAGTTTAAAGAATAAGTTAAGTCTAATCTAATTAATGATTTTTTTCAACTCAGTATGGTAATACTCTATTTTACTAGTATAATTATCGGAAGATCTCAGAAACACTTACAGGGTTTTTAGTTAATTTTGCTATCGAATTTTATCTCAATGATCTACCTGATATCCCTCCGAAATGCGATTTTAATAGTTTTTGTTTTTTTCTGTCTTAATTCCAATGCACAAGTTTTAACACAGGTGCCCGGAATAACATTAAAAACAAATTTCGCATCGATCAATGAAAGTGCTAACGTCGCAATTGTTGGCGGTTATCGGTACTTCAAATCTACCGACCAAGGAAATAATTGGATAGAATTGAACAGCTCTGTCGGCTCCGGACTAAATAGTTTTGAAGGATATAACATAGCAATTATTGATCAAATGACCATGTGTATTGTTGGCAAGGCATTTAATAATTCATCTTGTTCAGTTGTAAGAACGACTGACGGCGGAATTACCTGGGCAGCAACGCTGAATGTGCCTTCGTCATTAAATACTACTACTCTTTCAGACATTGCCAACTTTGGAAGCACCATCGTTGTCACCACTGTTAATGGTATCTATCGATCAACAGATGCAGGAAATACTTGGACGTTTATTCAAATTTCATCTGCCGGGCAAGTAGGAAACTTTGTTCGTTATAACACCGCTTCTAATTCATGGTTGATTGGTGGATATTCGTCTAACTTTCACATCTCGACAGATGATGCATTGACTTGGACTGAACAAGCTTTTTCAATGTCTTCGTCAAGTATCACAGGAGCAACAGCCCATTCGCAAGGTATACTTTTGTCATACAGCACCTCACTTTTGTCTAAAGCAAGTTTTATAAATAACTTGAATAATGAAGAGTTAATAACATCTTTTTCTAGAAATTTATTGTATTTAAGTAATTCTTGTAAAACTGCAGCCTTTCTGCCGGATAACAGATTGTTAACTCATAATGATTACATGTTCTATATTGTAGATACTTCATTTGCCGGTGTTTACAATATTATTTCTCCGGCATATATTGGTTACAAGCCCAAGCAATTTTCTTTAGCCTCCTCTTACGGTTTGGCATGTGCGAATAATTCTTCGGGGCAAGGTAGGGTTTATCGGATTGATTTAACACAACCTGCAACTCTTCAGATTCATCCATCTTTTGAAATTGATGGACCAGGACCTTGCGCCGGTGACACAATCATAGCAACGGCAAATGCAAATTATTCGGATTCTGTTCGCTGGTTCGTAAACAACGTTTATGTGAGTACGGGTTATTCCTTAGCATATCCTACACCCGCAAATGTTTTCACAACTTATTCCGTGAAAATGATGCAATATTACAATGGAATTCCACAAACCAATGTTAAGGATGTTGTAATGACAGCTCCCTCTCCGCCCCGCACCTTTTCCTGTGTTGTTGACACAACTCCTTGTTTTGGGGAACCACTAATTTTTCCAATTTATCCAACAGGTAACAATGTCCCAAATTCCATGTTGAAAATAACTTATAATGATCAATTAATTTTTGGACCTGTTGATATGACAAATTTCACTATTAATGTCACAACCACACCCATAACAAGCAATGGCATGTTAAAAATTATTACGTATAAATCAGATGTATGTGATCCAAGCACAGATACATTAATTTATAATTTAGTTGTTGGGCCTAATTTATTCGACTTTAATGCACAACCATACGATTCTGTTATTTGTGCTGGTGTTAATCCCGTTCTTTATTTAGATAGTACGAATTCAAATTACTCATATGATTTTTATACGAGCTATTCTTTTACAAATACCCAATCAACTCATACCATAGTCCAAGGTAATTCGAATGCGACAATTGCAGCTAATTTAATTGGGACGGATGGTTATTTAAACGATAATATGCAGCCATCGACCTATGGTTCTTTGTACATGTATGTTAATTTAG
>CAYRMV010000188.1:0-5303 GCA_964425255.1 uncultured Flavobacteriales bacterium | reverse complement strand
GATTACCAAAATAAAAACTAACAGATTTTTAATTTTACTTTTCATTGCATTTATATTATGTTTAGAAATGATTTTGTAACCTTTAAAACCTAAAGTTATGACTACACCATGATTGTGTCATGACAAATCATCGTCAAATTCGCCATGCCAAAACGTTATGTATTTTCATTGATTTTAACAGTTGATGTATTTGTTTTCCCTCTCCACCTTTTAGCCAATAGGGAAGCTGTGATATTTTGTAACAAAAGTTACTTTGACGATTCAGCGATAATGATTTCAAGAAAGGACACATAGGTTTTTATTCCATCATACAATGCTGAAACAGCAATGCGCTCATTTTCACTGTGAACGGTTTCTAGGAGTTCGTTGTTTAGAATAGCTGGAATGAGACCATAAACAGGGATTCCATTTCTACGGAAGAAATTATTGTCAGTAGAGGCGGGGAAAAGAAAAGCGGCAGATTTTGATTCTGGATAGTTGATTGAAACTGCTTTTTGGAGAGCTTGGAAATAAAGTCCTTCGGGAGATGGTTTTGCTTGAGGGCCAGCATAAATTTCTTCAATTTGAACTCTGAAAAAAGTGGTTCTACGAAGTTTTTTTATGAATTTTTCTACATCTGTTTCGGGTAATAAACGACAATCAAGAATAGCGACGGCTTTATCAGAGCTTTGATTTGTAGCAAGTGAATTGCTGCTAAGTTGTGTAATTGAAATCGTATTATTGGTTAATGTATAAAAAATGGTTCCTTCCTCAAACTGGGTTTTAACAAGAGGTTTAAAAATTTTCCAATTGATATGCCTTATTATAAAACCTTTGATTCCGCCTTCCCAAGTTCCTAAATTTCGAAACATGGATTTGACAAGAGGATGAAAATCACGGGATTTTTTTTCATCTAAAATTTGATTTAAAGCCTTGATTAATCTTCGATTCGCTGATGCTTCAGAAGGAACAGCACTATGACCAAACACACGGTTTTTAGCTTCGATTTTTAACCAAAGTGAACTTTTATCGGAAGTTGAAATACCAAAAACGGGTGTGTTTTGTGAGGATGGGATAATTTGTTTTAAGCCGCTGCCCCCTTCGCCTAAAATGACCGTTGGATTGAGAAGAGTTAATCCAAATTTTTCCATCCAAGCAGCTCCTCGTTCACTTTGGTTTTCTTCTTCGACTAAACCAAGAAATGAAATATTTGTGGAGGTATCTTTATTTTTTCTGCAAAATTCTTCCATTGCATAGAGTTGCATGACAGCAAGGCCTTTGCAGTCGATTGCTCCACGTCCCCAAATGGTATCATTGATGATTTCACCTCCAAAAGGTAATTTTTTCCAGCTGTTTGAATCTGAAATAGGAACAATATCGAGGTGACTTGTAAATACGATGTTTGGTTTTTTTCCATCTAATGGAAATTTGGAGATCACAATGTTTTCATGACCTTCGATTCCCATTTTAGTTACGAATAAGTTTCTTTCAATTGCCCATTTTTCAAGTTCGATCGTTACAGAAGATTCTTGTCCAGAAAGAGATTTGATTTGGATTAACTGGGAAAGAAAATTTTCTGGATTTTTTTGAGAAAAAGAAAATTGACCGAAGAGAAACGGCAAAAGAATTGAGATGCTATGAAGGATGATTGATTTCACGAGCAGGAATCAAAGATACATTTTGTTTGGGAGAAAATGGGGGAAGTTTAAAAATTGTTGAATAAATTATTCTGATTTAGACAGGCTGAAAATCCCCATATCGGAATATCCCGATATTGAAAAAAAGCTATTTTCTCTCGATTTTCTATTTTTAAACGTTGAAATCGATAAAAAAAACACTCCCAAAATTTGGATTATAAACAACTTATTTCTTAACTTCAAGATAATTACAAGTTTTTCTAATCAAAAAAAATAAATTATGGGAGCAATAAAATACCAAGCTTATCCTGATTTTATCAATGAATTGTACGCTTTTTTTAAAGCAATTGCTCATCCCGCACGGTTGTATGCAATTTTTCTCATTTCAAAATCAGAAAATAATCAAATCGAAACAAAAGATTTGTCTGAAAAAATCGATTTATCTCAATCTACTTTGTCGGAGCATCTGCGTATTTTAAGAGATGTTGGACTTGTTAAATCGAAGCAAGTCATGGTTTTAGGGAGAAATTGTTTGTATTATCAGGTGGATCAAAAAGCTTTGGATGTCATGTTAAAACATCCTGCCATGAAGAAAATTTGGGATTTGTTAGAACATTTCACTTCTTCTCAAAAACCGATTGATGCTGAATTTTATTCAAAATATAAAGATATTATAAGCACCTACGCACCTACGAATCTCAGTCAGAAATTAGAATCAAATTCAGACCAATAGCATTTCAGATCAGATTACCTTTCATTTCGAAAACGAACAAATAAAAATCGTACTTTATTGCCTATCTTTGTACAAAAATTCAAGCATGAGCGATAAGCGAACGGAATTAAGTGACTTAGGAGAATTTGGTTTAATAGACCGTTTAACAAATGGATTTACTACACACATAAGTACCACTTTAAAAGGAGTAGGTGACGATGCTGCGGTGATTTCTATTTCTGATGATGAGGTAATGCTTGTTGCCACAGATCAATTAATTGAAGGGATACATTTTAATTTGATGTATACACCTTTGATGCATTTAGGTTATAAATCTGTCATGGTTAATTTATCGGATATATATGCGATGAATGGTCGAGCGGAGCAAATTACAGTTTCGATTGCGGTATCAAATCGATTTCCGCTTGAAGCTTTAGAAGAATTATATGCTGGAATTAAAAAAGCTTGCGATACATACAAAATTGATTTAATCGGGGGAGATACGTCTTCTTCATTATCCGGTTTGATGATAAATGTTACAGCAATTGGTCGTGCAAAAAAGACGGATGTAGTGTATAGATCTGGTGCGAAAGAAAATGATCTATTGGTTGTAACAGGTGATCTCGGAGCAGCTTACATGGGATTGCAAATATTAGAAAGAGAAAAAGAAGTTTATCGTTCGAATCCAGATATTCAACCTGATTTGGATGGGCATGACTATTTGTTAGAAAGACAACTTAAACCAGAGGCAAGGAAAGATGTCATTGAATTTTTAAAACAATTAGAAGTTAAACCGACATCCATGATTGATGTTTCGGATGGACTTGCTTCTGAGATTTTTCATTTAACAAAGTCATCTAATTTGGGATGTACGATTTACGATGAGAAAATTCCAATTGATGCAAAAACAGCAACTACAGCGATTGACTTTAATATCGATCCTGTTACTAGTGCACTCAATGGTGGAGAAGATTATGAGTTACTATTCACTGTTTCATTATCTGATTATGATAAAATTAAAGGAAATCCTCACATGACAGTTATTGGACACATGACGGATTTAAATAGTGGAGTAAATTTAATAGACAAACAAGGAGCATTAATTCCATTAAAAGCTCAAGGTTGGAATCATATTTAATCAAAAATGGCAAAGAATAAATTGCGTCGCTTTCAGGAAATGAAAGCTTGGTCAAATGTTTTTGAACCAACCTTGGATCCAATTGAACGAGATCAATTTTCATTGAAGGGAAATTGGAAAAAAACGTTTTTTAAAAATGAAAACCCAATCGTACTTGAATTAGGATGCGGCAAAGGGGAATATAGTATTGGCTTGGCAAAACAATATCCGGATAAAAATTTTATTGGTGTTGATATAAAAGGGGCTCGAATTTGGGTTGGAGCGAAAGAATCTGTTGAGCAAGAATTGAATAATGTTGCGTTTTTACGTGCAAAGATTGATTTTATTTCAACTTATTTTTCTGAAAATGAGGTGGATGAAATTTGGTTAACTTTTTCAGATCCACAACCAACAAAACCAAGAAAAAGATTGACTTCCGAGGCTTTTATTGATCGTTATAAGCAAATATTAAAACCGGGAGGGATAATTCATCTTAAAACAGATAGTGATCTTTTGTTTGAGTTTACAGAAGAAGAAATAAAAGATAAAGGCTATGATTGCCTTGAGTTGACTTGGGATTTGTATGGTTCTTTACAAACCGATCTAGATTCAACAACTCGAGAGATATTACATATTAAAACACATTACGAACAACTGTTTACATCGAGAGGTTCGGTAATTAAATATGCGAAGTTTAGGGTTCACTAATGATTTTTTTTCCGGTGAATTTCATTTTCATCTTCAGTCATTAGTTGAAGGTATGATTCATATCTGCTGGATGAAATTTCATTATTTTCAACGGCATCTTTTACAGCACATTTAGGTTCGTTTAGATGTTTGCAATTGTGAAATTTACACGATCCAATTAAGTTTCTCATTTCAGGGAAATAGTGAGATAGGTGTTCTTTTTCTAGATCGACAATACCAAAACCTCTGATTCCTGGTGTGTCAATGATGTAGCCATTTGAGTTGATTTGATGCATTTCAGCAAAAGTAGTTGTGTGCTGTCCTTGAAGATGTGCTTGAGAAATTTCACCAGTTTGAAGGTTTAAATTTGGATCTAAAGCATTGACAAGCGTACTTTTACCAACTCCACTATGACCTGAAATCATTACTTGTTTTCCTTCAATTTCTTGGAGTAAAAATTCAATGTTTTGTTTGTTTGATGCGGAAATTTTGTAACAAGGATATCCAATTCGTTCATATAAATCACAAAGTGCATCTACATATTCGAGTTGTTCTTCATTTAGTAAATCTATTTTATTAAAAAGGAGCGTAGTTGGAATTCGAAAGGACTCAGCAGCAACAAGAAAACGATCGATAAAAGGGATTTGAGTAATCGGCATTGCAACTGTAACAATTAAATAAGCTCGGTCTATATTTGCAGCAATAATTTGCATTTGCTTACTTAGATTTGTTGATTTTCGTACAATATAATTTGTCCGTTCTTCGAAATCGACTATAGTTAGTTTACCTTCTTCATCAGCTTGATCTTTCAATATTACTCGGTCTCCAACAGAAATAGGGTTAGTGGTTCTTAATCCTTCTAATCTAATTTTTCCTCGAATACGTGCAAAGGCGATTTCCCCGTTTTCCAATTCTACCGTATACCACTTTCCAGTTGATTTAAGAACTTTTCCTCTTTTCATTGTAGCAAAAGTAATCATTCTGAGGGAATCGTATTTGAAAGATTTCATGAGCTTTTTGTCAAAAAATCAATATCAGGATATTCCGATATGGCTTTTTGGGCTCAATTTTATCGTGCTGTTTTAGAAACATACCAAAACAATTATAGTACTTTTATCTAAGTACATGACAAAAATCTAAATATATTCATAAGTTTCTTAAAATGAGCATT
>CAYRMV010000187.1:0-5388 GCA_964425255.1 uncultured Flavobacteriales bacterium | reverse complement strand
GGTGACCAACCATGCCAAAAAACGATCGTTTTTTTCTTTGTAAAAGTAGCAATTTTTAAAAAAACCGCATCTCTCTTTAATGCTGTAAGACCTAAAGAAGGATTTAAAACAACTAAATCATATTTTCCAAAAAGGCAAATGAAGAAAAATTTGACGAAATCATATGGTAAAATCAGAATACCTGGAATTTTATTTCTACCACCAATATAATTATAATGAACATTCATTTTCCAGAATGGTAGTAATCCGCGATAATGATTTGCTACTCCACCAGATAATGATAATTCAGGAGTATTAATTAATATTTTCATTAATATCGTTGTCTTTTTAATTTGAATAATTGATATAATGTATATGAGATTTCAGTTAGTTTATTTTTGTAATAAACCCATTCACCGTTATATTGTCTTGGATTTCCGCCTGATGCTTTTTTGAATACATATACATTATCAGTAGCATGATCACTTGGTGGAATCCTGCCAAAATCAAATTCTTCTATACCATCGTTTTTCAAAACATCAAAGATATTTTGCATTAGAAAGTAAGAAGCACCATTGTTTCTTGCAGCAATTGAATTAGCAGCATATACATCAGAAGCAAATTTTCCGTTAACATGAACAATTCGAGCAGCTATTGGAGTTTCATTTTTATCTTTTACAAAAAACAATCTCATTTGAGAGTCATTTATAAGTTGTTTCAAAGGTTCAAACAAAAGTTTATAAGAAAGATTTTTGAGCTCTGCCATTTCATTAAATAATAAAATAAAGTTCTCAATATCTTTTTTCTCAGTTTTAATTATTTCTGAAAATACCAACCCTGAATCAATAGCAGACTTAACATTCCGCTTCCAATTACGATTGTGTTTTGGTAAGTTTTGAGGTGTTATTATCAATGTAAGTGGACAAGAGAATCCTCCAAGTGGTCTAACCATTCCAGCGCGTCTGATTCCTATTTCGTAATCCAGAGTATATTCATTATTACTGTTAATTAATATCGAACTATAATTTAGTTTTTTTAGTTCACTGTAAAAAGATGTTATTTGTTTTTCATCTAAATTTGAGATAAGAGCTTCTCCTTCAATAATAAAAATAAGCTTACCAAGCAAAGGAATTTTTTTCTCTTTACCCCAAAGAGCAATTTTTACATCAGATGTATTATTTACAAAATACCGAATTTTTTCATTGCGTAAATTTTGGTAATCATGCCAACCTTTTGACTGAGTAAAAGGGATAAAAGGAATAGCAGATTGTAATTCAAAAAAGTCTCTCGGATTATTTATTTCAATCATAACAAGGCTTTTTTTTAATTTTAGTCCAAGTACCTATTTTTAAAAGAGAAATACGCTCTTTTAAAATAAATCCACTTTTAATTTGTACTTTTAGTGCAGGTTTATTTTCTTTCAAAACCAAAGCTAATACAGTTGTTTTATTCATTTTTGATATTTCATTGATGCGATATAGATTCATCATTGAGTGGAAACCTTTGCCTCTAAAATCTGGATGGCAATATGAATCTTCTAGTAAAGCTTCATTTGATTTTAACTGACTTTGCAGATTGAAGAGAGTTGGATAATTCATTAAATTCCATGAGATCCAAGTTATATATACGATTTTATTACCTTGCCAAATTGCAAATCCAGAATATTCATCGGTTGATAAACGATTTTTCAAAAGTTCAATTTTTGAATTGTCAAATACAGTTAAAAGTTTTAAATCTTTTTCATAAAAAGGTTTTACATTTGTATAATCATATTTCTGCATTTTTTTTTCAAGAAATTGTTTGTCAATGTTATATGTTAGTAAGTAATAAGATTCTACAACTATACCAACTCGTCTTAGAAGATTTTTTAATATTCTAGGGAAAACAGACCAACCATATTGACGAAAAGAAGCAATTAAGTTCATTTTCTTAGATTTAGTAAAATTTTTAGGCTTAATACCCCAATACTATCAGATGCATTAATACCAATTCGTTTTAATTCGAGCAATTGAGAATGTTTATTATTAACTCCTTGTTTGGTTGTGAATGCAAATTTGATTTTGTGATTCTTCAATATTTTAAGAGTTCGATCATTATATAATCCATTCGGATATGCAAAATTTTCTGATGATACTCCTAAATTTTTTTGAATAAAATTGATTGAATTTTCAACTTCACATTTTTGATCATTAGCCTCTAAAAAAGATAGAATAGCGTGACTGTGGGTATGTGGTTGGACATAGAACCCATTTTCTTGAATAATTCGCAACTCATTCCAATTCATCATTAAACGATTTTCTGTTGGAAACTTGTAGTTAGATACTAATTCTATAATTTGCTTTGGTAAGGGTATACCTGAATTCATCTCTTTTAGGCAATTTTCCGCAAAAAGAGGATCAAGTTCACCTTTAACAACTAAATATCGTATTTTATCATGTGAGAGCCATTCGTTACTACCAATTATATTTGTAACAACAAAAAATGCAGCCTTTGCTCTATGTTTTGTAAGAACCGGAAGTGCAATGTCAAAATTATCTTTATATCCATCATCAAATGTCAAAAAAACATTCAATCCTTTTTCTGAGTTTTCGCAAAAAAATTCAGATGGAGTTTTAAATGAAAAATGTTTTCTTAGAAATTGTATCTGTTTGTCAAAATTTTCACTGTAACCTGTTTCTAAGATACTACCACGTTTACTTTTGTAGTTGTTGTATTTAGAAAAATTATGATAGTTTAAAGTAATGAATAAAGATTGTTTACGAACGAACAATTTGATGAGATACACACCTCCTAAATATTGAAAAAAAAGCGAAGCAAATAACTTTATCCAATGATTCATTGAATGTTAATTTTTAGAATTTAGTAGGGAAATGAATTTATTAACCACACTTTCAATAGAGTAGTCAGAAATATTAAATGAATCAAAATCTGAATCAGAGTAATTTGCATTTATAAAATCAATAAATTTTGATTTATCTATTTTATTCTGTGAAAACGAAAATATTGGGCGCTCAGTGAGTTTATAATCAACTATCTTACTTGGACTTTGATTTTCTGATAAGTTTTCTTCGAAAATTAAAAAATCAAATGTGCTCATTGATTCAATAACATCCAATCGTGGAATTAATCCTCTAATCTCGAGTTTGTTTTTTAATTTTTCTTGGTATTCATTAAAAATGCGAACCAAATCAGGATCTTTTATATTGCTATAAACTATAAACTTAAAATCAAAGTCTAGGGTTGATAAATATTCAAGAAATATTTTTGGATTTCTCGCGGTTGCATGAAAACTTCCTGCATAACCAAAAGTTGGAACGTTGTTTTTAATGTATTTTTTGATTTTAGTATCATTAAAATCATATCCTTGCGGTATAACTTTTACTTTATCCTTAGATTTATAAAGTGTAAAGTTTGGAACAGAATTTTCAGTTGGAGTTATAATTATGTTTGTGTTATTCGAAATGAATTTCTGAATCCATTTATGTATAAACGAATTAGGCAAAGCTGGACACCCAACTAATGTATCACTAAATTCGGTTAAAATTATATTTGATTTTAAAAAACCAAATTTTCGTGCAAAGATTGAACCCATGTGAACAGAATATGGGTAAGAGATCGAAATTATACTATCAGCAGACATGCGATTTTTTCTGAAAAAATGAAAAAGTTTCCAACCATATATAAAATCTTTTCCGGAGGGAAAAAAGAAATACACTAGTCGCTTCAAAAAATTTACAAAACCAATAGGAAGTTTTTTATTGTCGTTTATAGAGACAGTTTTTTTATTTGTTTCTATTTTTTTTCTAGCGTTTTCTAAAGATTTGATCGTTATTGAAGGAAATTTTGAAGTTAAGTCTTTATAATTTATTTCAACTCCGTCTAAGCTATATGATGGAATTACCAAATCAACTTTATATCCTGATTTTGCTAGACCTTTTGCTAGCTCAAAAGATCTAAATGCTCTTGGTTTGTTTTCCGGATAGAAGAAATAAGAAACAATAATAACTTTATCTTTGCTGTTGTTCATATTCAATTTTATTTTTGTAGTCATAAACGATTAAAAGCGCAAAGAAAATTTCAAAGACAAAGAAATGCCCACCTTGAAAGAATAAATTTATCATGTAAGAAATAAAAATGGGCAATGAGCCACTTCCTCTTAATGTATTTTTGATAATAAATTGATAAATGGATCTCAAATAAACTAGATACAATACAAACCCAATTAATCCGTATCTTACAAATACATCTAAAAATTCGTTGTGAGAGAAAAATGGTTTACCAATTTTAACTCTCATTCTCTCTAAAGCCTCATCTTTCCCTATGCCAAGAAGCTTATCTATCAAATTATCAGATTCAAGCCAAATATTAATTGAATTATTCCACATTACAAAACGTCCTGACCCTACATTGTCAGAACTTAATACTTGATCATCATTTCTTTTATCTAAAAATTTATTCTGAATACTCTCATTGTTCGAAACTATATAATAAACAGGAAGTGATACAACAGATAGGATAATCACTACCTGAAAAAAATTGATTCGAACTAAATTTTTCACAAAATAAAAAATTAGTCCAATAAACAAAGCAACTAACCCCGTTCTTGTAAAGGTAAACAACATAACATATAAGCCGTACATGACTAGTAGAACTATAAATATTTTCATTTTTTTACTGAAATCTCCAAAAAATATAATCAAAACAAGTATACTAATAGAGACTGTAATTGCAGCATTGTGTGCAGATGAAAAAAATCCTGTAATTCCATTTGAATCACCTCCAAATACTTCAGCATTTATACCCGTACTAACAGATGAAATTAGTTTCAATGAAAAAGGAACGAATGATATTATAGTATAAATCGCTAAACTTTTTAATATTTTTTTTAGTTGACTAGAAAATTTATAATAGTTAATTAAAAAATAAGTGAACAATGAAAGATTAACTGTTTTTAATGCTTCAACTATATTTTCAAATCCAAAAGTAAAGCTTGTATTTAAATTCTTATGAAAGGCTAGTATTACACTTCTTTTACTATAACTCACCTTAATTTTTCTTTTTCTTAGATTAAGGATATATATAAGTATCAGTCCAAGTAATGGTAACTTCCAAACTAGAGTAAATGGAATTGAAAAAATGGTAAAGTTTTCTCCATATAAAATGGCAAAATATAGTGCGCAGTAAAATAAATGCTTAATTGCTTTCAACTGAATTTTGTATTAGTTTTCCGTATCCGGGAGAATAAAACTCATTGGGATAATAATTTGTTTCAAATTCTTTATCACAATAATCTGTAACAATTATTTGATTTTTTTCAATTTTAATATATCTGATGTGTTCGTAATTGTTGTTTACGAAACGTGCCAAAAGCTCATTTCTATTAAAATATAAAATTTCTGATTTACTTTC
>CAYRMV010000186.1:0-5537 GCA_964425255.1 uncultured Flavobacteriales bacterium | reverse complement strand
TTATTAAATCGATCTTTATTCTTCCTGAATTAGACCGTTGAATTTTTACAACCTTATATTTTCCTGCGCTATTATAAAATTGAAGATGCCTTTTTTCAACGATAGAATTCTCACAAGAGAAAAACATTAAAAAGACAAAGTAAGTACTAAACATTAAATTATGTTTCATTTTTTTTGATGCTTTTTGGTAAATCTCTACTTATTCCGACAGTTTGTAAATATAGTTTTTTAGTTTGAAATTGATGAATCAACGAATGGTTTGATACATGAACGTTACATCCAACTATTTTCAAAAGAACTAACTATAGCTGACATAAAGTGTACAATTATCAACGTGAGTTAATTACCTGCGGTGCTGCCATTGGTGGTGATAATACATAGAACCTATTCTTTGATTTTGAAGTGGCAAATTTGCATTAAAAAAGGTGTCTGTTATCAGACACCTTGATCTTATTTTGATGTACTTTTGAAATTAAAACTAAAAATCAGTTAGTTAAGTGCTCATGAATCAGATATCAACGAATTGACTACACTACCCTTGTCTATCAACTCTTTTTGTTTGATATTTCCCGTTAATTAAAAACACCGGCTGTAAGTTTGTTTTTGGAATATTTGAGAAATCATCAATATATAGTTTAAAAACGGAAAAATTAGGGATATTATCTATTAAATCATCTTGAATATGTAACACCAAGGTTAAGTTATTTTTTATTTCAAAATCTCTCAAATCGAAATAAATGGAGTTCCCTTTTCTATGATATGTTTTGTCAATCAAGTTATTATCAAGATTAGGATTATCATATTGCTCTACTATACACATTGTAAATTTGCTTTTTTTGACTCCTATTGGAGTTATTTTTATTACACTGTCCTCCATTGATAGGTATAGAAACTTACTTTTTTCATTATCAATCTTACCAGAAATATCATAAATAACATGAGAGTATGTATTCCGATTATTCTCCATGTAATAATCAATTCTTTTTACTTTCCCTCTATCATCAAATTCAACATTATAAAGCTTACTAGTACTATTATTCTTTAGTATCTTATTTTTTAATTTACTATTTTTATAAACGTAGTTTTCAATGTAGTTTAATGGTGATCCATTCTCAAATGGACAGCTTAGTTTTTGGAAAATATCTCCGTTTTCGTCGAAATATGAAATTCTTACACTTTTATTTTTAGTGTCTTCATACTCGATACTTTGGACTTTGTTATTTTGACTATAAACAGTTCGTTTGATTACTTCGTTATCTAGTTTTTCTTCTATAAACAAATCTCCATCTTCATCAATCAGAGTTTCATTTTGATTGCAAGAACTTAGTAATAATAGTAAAAAAAATAATTTAATTTTGAACATACTTTTTTGGTTTAAGAATTATAACTTTTCTGCTTCACTGTAACTTCTCAATGGTTTTGTTTTTCCACATTCCCAGCTACCGCGCGTGTCCTCACGCGTGGCATTTTTTATATATAACTCATTTACAAACAATAACTCCATCCAACATTCCTTTGTCTCCTGCATAGTCAACAGCACTGCTATATCTATAATCTTCTGGTTTAAATACATATCCTTCCTCTACAGGGTTTTGATGAATGTAGTTAATTTTTTGATACTAATAAGCAATGGAACGAGATATACCACGAAGTAGCTCCGAAGGAAATCGCGCACCAGCTGGGGGAAATCTTTGAGCATTTTTCCCGCTTTTGTTCGCT
Organism: uncultured Flavobacteriales bacterium; assembly: GCA_964425255.1. GTDB lineage: Bacteria > Bacteroidota > Bacteroidia > Flavobacteriales_D > Crocinitomicaceae > CAYRMV01. Next base: position 3,818 of record CAYRMV010000186.1, on the reverse strand, counting down.
CGTTTATTTTGATGGTGATTGTTGACATACTGTATTATAGTATTCAAAGATATGAAATTTAACCTAAATCTTTGATCAAAATCGAAGCTACAAAGCTGTGAATTAGTCTATCAAAATCAATTTATTATGCCTTGTAGTTCATCGTTTTGGTTTTATTATTCACAATGAAATCCATCGTTGTTCCAAGAGGATGAATGCTTTTTTATATTTTCTATTTGAAGGTTTGAACAATTGATTTCAAGGATTTCAACGTGTTTTTCAGTCACAGTTACTTGTTCACTGAAAATATCTTCATAAAAATAGCTTTGAAATCGTTCGATTTGCATGGTTTTGTTTTTTGGATCCACATGAACTCTTGATTTGTAACTTAAAAGTTCGGAGGAGTCGCCAAGCCATGCACTCAGGTTGATTGCTTTCTGAAATTTTCCATTTAAAAATAAGAACAGTTTTTGTCTACAAGGAAAAGTAGGGGAGATCCCGAAGTCTGAAAATAGTACAAATGCTTCTACATTATCGATCTTAAAATAATCACTTAAAAAGTATTTTCCTCCTGAAGCTAGATTTACATCGTAAAATGACTGTATTTTAGAAGCCAAATGGACTTCATCTTTCAAGAAAATCAGTTCTTTCTTCGGAATTGATGCAAGAATATCGGAATTGACTTCTTTCAGCGAATTTTTGTTTTTGGCACAAACTTCATACAACACTGTCGTCGCTTTGTTTGGTATGACCTGTTGTGTTGCATCTTCTTTGCAAGCAGAGAAAAAGAACAAGAATAGGAATAAGAAATGAGGGGAATTCATTTTTGAGTATCTCTAAATTGCACCGGGTTATTATTCAGATTCCAAGCTAACATCGCTTTTTCAAATACTTCATCCTCTTTTTTTCTGAGATAAAGAATACGGTAATACCAATATGCTAACCAATAATCATTTTCATCAAACGCACGATCCGCGTATATTTTTAAATTAGTTTCATTTTGTGTTTTATAAAGTACAAACATTCTTCGGTCATCTTTATCGAAATGCACATGTTGATAGTAATCTAGTAAATCTAAATGAATCTCACTTGTTACTATTGAGGAACGATTAAAAAAGTAGTTTTCAGAAGCTTCAAACATGTATTCAATGTTTTTTTTGTGAAAATTCTCCATGAAATCGGCTTCTATCTCATGTTTTGAGAAGTTTTCTTTTTTATATTTCGTTGAAAGAATTAGTTTGTTGTTTTTGATGTTAAATTCAAATTCATCCAAATTAACTTTTTCTAGTTTTCGCTTGTAGTATCCTGTTGTTATCCAATGAAAACATTCATTGTAAGATAAAATTAGTTGACTCGATTTTACTTTCCAAACACCCAAATACACACTCGTTAAAGTATCGTTATAGTAATTCAAATTGATAAAGCTTGAATCAGAGTTAAATTGATATTCAGATTTTTGATAATTTTTATGATCCAACTTAATATCCACTTTCCAAGATCCGACTAATTCAGCGGGTTTATTCTGGCTAACAACTTGTTGCATGAGACATAAAATTAGTATAGTGAGGATGTGTTTCATTTGGTTATTTTTTTAATTTTTGAGTTTTAAGATTAACTTCAATAGTATCTCCGTTTTTTTTAGTAAATCAATTTTTATTGTTCACCATATAGTATTTATCAACGACTTCAACTAGTTTTGGATCTTCATTTGCATACTTGATAAGTATGGTATCGCCTTGTTCAAGAAATTTAAAATCTCCTCCAGAAAAGTGGGCTTCTATTTTCTTACCCATTACATTAAAATTTACAGTTGCCCCTCCTCTTGTGGTAAGACGTACAGATTTAATGATTGCTTTTGCTTGTGTGGTATTTTTAAGTTTTCGTTCTCTTTCAATTTGGAAATAGTATGCCATAGCCAACATAATTGTTAAACAAACAAAAACTAAAATGATTGTCCGTCTAGATGGTATCTTATCTTTACTAACGTCTCTATTTGAATATGGCATTTTTTATGTATTGTTATAGAGTATTTTTAAAATATTCATCTTTTAAACCGATATCCAAACTTACTTAGAATTCGGGTTAACACAGATTTTATTTTTATATTTTCTGTTTTTAGTTGCATCAGCTATTTTTGATTTCATTGAAGCCATTATTTCTTTTACCCATTCTCTTTCCATTCCTCACAGTTTTCACACTTCGGACCGAGTAGATTTATAGATTTTAGGTTTTGTTTTATGATTTGATTATCTTTTATTAAGATCAACCAATTTACGTATAATTGGCAGTCCAACTCTTTTTTCTGAAAGTTTATGGTGTCATAAACAGAATTAACTTGTGAACTTGAATGAGTAGATTGTTTGAATAATGGACTAAGGTTCCCATTGATGAAAAAATAAGTTTTTCTGTATTTGAAAAAGAAATCAAATTTTGCTTTTTGGAGGGAAGTATTTTTTTTATCGAAAAGAGATAACCAAATTTTTTTTGTTGAGTCTGTATTTTCTATGACATGGATGTATCCTACCGAATTTGAACAATGCATATATTGCTCACTAATTTGGGTCAAGCTATCGACCAGTTTTCGCAAACCAGAATGAGTAATTTCGATTTCAAAATTATTTATTGTTGGCTCTTCTTTTTTCGTTTGATTACATGAATTAACAATAAGTGAAATTACCCATAATCCGAAAATACCGTAAGCGCTTCTGTGTTTAGTTTTCATTGTGTTCATTCATATTTATCCAATTCCTTAATAAATTGCTTGCTCTAATTCCCAATCCTCAAAGGGCCTTTCTGGCTCAACATCATCCCATCTTTTCAATCTTTCATTGGCTCTTTTCAAACTGTAATCGAAATTCAACATATTTCCTTTTGAATCGAGCTCTACATTATTTAACCAAATTGAAAAAAAGGGTACTGCACTTGTCCCATTTCCGTTAAATTCTTCCAAATTAAAACTCGTCACTTCGACTGGGAAAGAACCCTTACAAAAGATTTCGGCTATTTGAAGAAAATGAAACCAAAAGCTATTTTTTGTCAGACTCACAATTTCAATCGAATTTTTATCATTTGAATAGATTTCATTTTTAGAAATGAAAGACTCCACTTCTGAAACGGATTTTTGGTAATTTTTACCCAAGAAATAATTCTTTGCAAAAACTTCGAAGCAGCCGTATAATAGATCAGGATTAGCGATTAATCTTTCTACGTAATCTTCCTGAATTAATTTTGGAGTTAAACTTCCTCTAAACAAGAAGTACACAAATATTTGAATATCATCACTAATCTCTTGACTGATTTTCATGTTTTTTCTATTTGATGTTTGTTTTGCGCTTGCATGTACTTTCTTTGTTTGGGCTTTTTTACTTATCAGCTTCATGAAGGATGTTTCCTGAAGGGTCTGTCTTATAGTATTTTAATAGTTTTGCATCTTGGTATTTCTCGCTATAGAAAAATGATATCGTACATTTATCAAAATTATAACCACTCTTTTTAAATGAATTTATAAGTAAAAGATTAAATTTTGGTAACTCAGGTTTCAATTTATTAGGGATATCATATACCGAAATTCTAAAATATAGATTCTCTATCCCGTTAGATGTTTTTTTAATATAGCCATATTGGATGTTTTCCGCTTGTAATTGTCGCTTTATTGATTCGAGTTCATTTCTCGTTTCTTTTGTAAGTTTTTTTTGCGGAGGTAAACCACAGCCAATCAAAAGGCTAATTATTGCAATTGTCAAGTATGTGTTTTTTTTTAGCATGTTGGTCATTTTATCTATTCTCTAATCGATTTATCAATCGCTCATAATTTTTGAGATGCTTCGGTACAAATTTTT
>CAYRMV010000185.1:0-5540 GCA_964425255.1 uncultured Flavobacteriales bacterium | reverse complement strand
TTGTTTGCCATCATTTCTCGCGTAGAAATCGTGGAAGAAGATGGACAAACTACGGTTGAAAGTAAAAATGGTCGCAAAATTGTGACTGCTTTTCTTCGTTCCGAATTAAATGCATCTTCAGTTAATTCATATCTGAAACTATTTGACGATTTTTTGATCCAACATCACTTCGGAACAAGAAAAAAAGATGGCGAAAGAAAAAGAACCTCTGTCAATTCGGTGAAATTGCTTCGAATTTGTTCTCAAATCAACAAAGAACTTACTCAGCGCCAGAAAATCATTGTTATTCTTCGTATACTTGAATTTATTCGAATCAACAAAGAAATCAACGAACAAGAAATCGAATTTGTTAATACAGTTGCTGAATCCTTTAACTTAGATACTACTGAATTCAATCACTTAAGTCAACATGTGAATTCTCGCGGGAAAGAAACATTGGATTTTTCGGATTTTTTGTATGTTTCTCCCAAACAAATCGAAACAGAAAATGCTCTTTCGCTACACCTAGATGGTTTGGATGGTGTGATTCGTTTTATTTATTTGAAAAGTGTAAACACGCTGATTTTTCGTTATTTCGGATTTGATGAGATCAATTTGAACGGTCAAATTATTGCCAATGATCGCAATCATTTATTTCAACAAGGTTCTTCCTTGCGAACAACGAAAAGTACTCCGATCTATTACAGTGATATCATTACGCAGTTTTTACATACGGATAAAAAACAACGCATTTTATTTGAAGCTCAAAAAGTTACCTTTCACTTTTCCAAGAAAAAAATGGGCTTACATCCATTTTCTTTGAAAGAAGAATCTGGAAATTTGATCGGAATTATGGGAGGGTCTGGATCTGGAAAATCTACCTTTTTGAATGTCTTAAACGGAAATTACACGCCCTCTTCGGGTAAAGTATTGATAAACGGAATAGACGTACACAAAGAAAAAGAAAAACTACAAGGAGTCATCGGTTACATTAGTCAAGATGACTTGCTCATGGAAGATTTGACTGTTTTACAGAATCTTTTCTTCAATACGAAGTTATGTTTTCGCGATTTAAACGACAAACAAATTGCCCGTAAAGTTTTGGATTTACTGAACATGATTGGTTTGATGGAAGCCATGCATTTAAAAGTAGGTTCACCTCTTGAAAAAACAATTTCTGGAGGTCAACGAAAACGATTAAACATTGCATTGGAATTAATCCGAGAACCTAGTATTCTGTTTGTCGACGAACCAACTTCGGGTTTATCATCCAGAGACTCTGAAAACATCATGGATTTACTCAAAGAACTTTCTTCGAAAGGAAAATTAGTCTTTGTTGTGATTCATCAACCTTCCTCGGATATTTATAAAATGTTTGATCGACTATTGATGTTAGACAAAGGTGGTTACCTGATTTTTGATGGAAATCCGCTTGATTCGATCGTCTATTTCAAACAGTGCGTAAATCATGTAAATGCGAACGAACCCGAATGTCCGACCTGTGGAAATGTTAACCCGGAACAATTATTCAATATTGTCGAAGCGCGTGTTGTAGATGAATTTGGAAATCATACTTCGATACGTAAAACGAGTCCAGCGGAATGGTACCAACAATTCAAACCAAATTGGAAAAAAGAACACCTAGAAATTTCTGATAGTACTCCGAGTGGTGAAAGTAAAACACCAAGTAAACTGAAACAATTTTGGGTTTATTTCACCCGAGATGTTTTGAGTAAAAAAGCAAATAAAGCGTATTTGTTGGTTACTTTTTTAGAAGCGCCTTTGCTTGCACTAACACTTGCTTTCTTTTTGAAATTTTTTCAGCAAACAAAGAATTCTTCGTACGTCTTTTATGAAAACGAAAACATTCCCCAATACCTGTTTATCAGTGTGATTGTAGCTTTGTTTATTGGTTTAACTGTTACGGCTGAAGAAATCATCAAAGACCGCAAAATGCTGAAGCGTGAATCATTTTTGAATTTATCTAGAAACAGTTATTTGCTTTCGAAAATTGGTTTGATGTTTATTATTTCCGCTATCCAAACATTGACTTTTGTGTTAATTGGAAATTACATTCTCGAAATAAGAGGTTTGTGGCTTGAATACTGGGTCGTTTTATTTTCAACTTCATGTTCTGCTAATTTGATGGGACTAATCATTTCATCCGCATTCAAATCGGAAAAAGTGATTTACATAACGGTTCCTATTTTGATCATTCCTCAATTGTTATTTAGTGGTGTGATTGTCAAGTTTGATAAACTTCACCCCTACATTTCCAATGCAATTGAAGTTCCATTTATTGGAAACAGCATGTTGAGTCGTTGGTCGTATGAAGCATTGGTGGTTACGCAAGCCACCGAAAACAAACACCAAAGTAAAATATATCCATTTGAATTAGAAAAAAGTCAATTCAGCTGGAAAAGAGATTATTGGATTCCAGTGATGGAAATTCACAACAAAAATTTAATCACATCAGATGTTGATACTAAAACAAAAAAGGAAAGTAAACGCATTTTACTCAATGAAATAAATCGTGAATTAACTCAATGGAATAATCTTTCCTGTGAAAATTGTCAAACTTTGCTTCAATCCAATCTTTCTCACAAAAAACAAGAGGAATTATACGAAGAAATCAGTTATTTCTTGAGTATAATACGAAATCAAGCAACCAAACGAATTGACCGAGCAACTCACAAGCTTGATTCTATCGTGCTTCACAAAGGAGCAAATAATTTTCAAATTGAAAAAAATCAGTTTGAAAACAAAAACCTGACTGACCTCGTTCGAAACCGAACTGAATTTGATAAAATTGTTACTTACCAAGATGAACTACATCAAAAAGAAGATCCTATCTACCTGATTCCCTATGGAAAAAGTTTTTTAGACGCCCATTTTTATGCTCCGAAGAAATTCTTCTTAGGCTATGAAATATCCACTTTTCTCGGAAATATTGGTGTCATTTGGCTCATGTCGCTTTTCTTGTATGTTATTTTGTACTTTGATTTGGTTCGAACAGGCTTGGCTAAATTGGAATCCATTTTTCGAAAATCAGAAGAATAAAAAAAGGATTGAAGGCAATACCAACAATCCAATTTTATCCGATTATATATATTTTTTTACATTAACATTCCACCGCAAACGTTAATGGTTTGACCCGTAACGTAAGCAGACATGTCAGAAGCTAAGAAAACAGTAACATCAGCCACATCTTTTGGCGAACCACCTCTTTTCAAAGGAATCGAATTTCTCCATTCTTGAACTACTTTTTCATCCAAAGCATCGGTCATCTCTGTTTCAATAAATCCTGGAGCAATGGCGTTGCAACGAATGTTACGTGAACCTAATTCTTGGGCAACTGATTTAGTAAATCCAATCAAACCTGCTTTTGAAGCAGCGTAATTTGCTTGTCCCGCATTTCCACTAACACCCACAACAGATGACATATTAATGATAGAACCTTTTCTAGCTTTCAACATTGGTTTTTGAACTGCTTTAGTCAAATTGAATGCAGATTTCAAGTTGGTATTGATTACTTCATCCCATTGCTCCTCTGTCATTCGCATCAACAAGGTATCACGTGTAATTCCTGCATTATTCACCAAAACATCCACGGTTCCAAATTCAGCAACGATATCATCAACCAATTTTTGAGCTGCATCAAAGTTTGCTGCATCTGATTTAAATCCTTTTGCTTTTCCTCCTAAAGAAACAAGTTCAGCCTCCAAAGCTCTAGCTTTCTCATCGGATGATAAATACGTAAAGGCAACAATAGCACCCTGTTTTGCACATTCTTCAGCTATGGCTCTTCCGATTCCTCGAGAAGCTCCCGTAATCAACACAACGCGATCTTGTAATAATTTCATGTTTTTTACAATTAGTTTTTCTTTCTATTGATTCATTTACAAATTCTCTGGAATTCAGCGAATTTACCAGGAAAATCAGAAACTCAAATCTCTCTGACTGTGCGCAAACTTACGTATTTTTTTCAAGATTTTTTTTCATTGATTGTTATTCATAGATGTTCCTTTCTTTTATTAATATTATTAAAGTCTGTTTTGTGCTCTTCTTTTCTAATTGTATATTTGAAAAATTTTTTGCTTGTTAAAAGCCAATAAATTCTGTTTTATTTTAAAATTGTGCCATTTAGATTTTTTTATTAAAAATAACATTGGTTTACATTTGAACATAATTCAAAAATGAGCTTAATATACATTACATTATAAAAAATGCCGTAAACAATGAATAAAAAAATTAAAGTAGTCGAATTGTTTGCAGGAGTAGGCGGTTTCAGACTTGGATTGGAAGGTTGGAACGGCAAATCTGCATCATCAAATTACAAAGAGAATTTTGAAAGTCCTTACGAAGTTGTTTGGAGTAATCAGTGGGAACCATCAACGAAAGTTCAACACGCATCTGCGGTTTATGAAAATCGTTTTGGAATGGATAATCATTCCAACAATGACATTGCAAATGTTGATGTTTCTGAATTCCCAGACCATGATTTATTGGTTGGCTGTTTTCCTTATCAAGATTAAAATGTAGCATAAAATGAAAATTATCCAACAAAAAAGAGAAGACATACTTCCTTATTTATTTGAATGGGCAGAAACTTTTAACCCAGAAAATATTATTTATAGCAAAAATAATACTGAAGAAATAGATGAAATAGAAATGTTCAATTCTTACCAAAGTGTAGTAGATTTAGCATTAAGACTAGAAAAAAATAAATGTTCTAGTAAAGATTTTGAAGATATTTTATTTCATATCGAGCAAATAAACTACGATGAAATGAAAATTATTCTATAAGTTAATTTGGTATTGAATTCTTCTGTTTTTTATTCTTGCTTCAAGCTCTTCAAGTGTTTGTAAAGAATAAGATGAACCTTTTTCATTCAAACTTACAAAGCAAAATCTAAATTTTGAACCTAAAATTTTACCGAAATTAAATTCGTTTTCTGTTGCACCGAAGAAAAATCCTTTTGGATTTTCTGGTAAATATTTTTTAGTAGTTTTTAATTCTACCAAAATAATATCTTCCAAATAGGTTTGTAAAAATTCAGTATCAATTTCAATACCAACCAAATCTGGAATATAAACTAAATCAAAGGATTGCAAAAAACGATGCTCAATATTTAACATATCGAGTAATTGTTTTTTAGTTGCCAAATCAATTTTAAAAAAACCAGTATAATTTTCAATTAAAAAATTCACACCTTCTTTCTCTGTGACATTGTTTGATAATGTCAATACAAATGAATGTTTTCTTGACATTATTCTTCGATTTTAATTTCGTAATTTTTATAAGTATGCTTTGGATTTATTGATGAAAAATCTAAAAGTTCAGAAATTGACATTTCAAAAACCTTGGCGAAAACTGCCATATTAGTGAGTGAAATATTTCGTTCACCACGTTCTATCATTCCAATATAAGTTCTATGGAAGCCAGTAGAAAAAGATAATTTTTCTTGACTTATATTTTTTTGATTTCTGAGCTGTTTTATTCTCTTACCAAATTCGCTAATTAGATGTTCATTTATCACAATGTAAAACTATACACATTG
>CAYRMV010000184.1:0-5805 GCA_964425255.1 uncultured Flavobacteriales bacterium | reverse complement strand
CATGTTCAATCGTTTTTTGTGCATACCACAACCTCAAGTTGTTGTCTTTCAGTTTATCTAAAAGCGTAATATTACTTCTCCATGGAATTTGTGCAACGGAGCGTTGCACTATTTCAACATCTGTCCATGTCGCTGCAAATTTGCGCATGTATTTTAAATTTCTTGGAGAAAATCCCGTTTCTTCTGGAAATGCTTCTTTCAAGTCAAACGAAAGTCGATCAATAACTTTTGTTCCCCAACCTTCTTGTTCTTGTTTGAGTAGAATTGAATTTCCAATATGCCAATACATCAAAATCATCCGTTGATTGGATTGAAGAATGCTGGTGATTTTTTCTTTTTGAATAAAAACTTTCAGTTCCTCCACAAAAGAAGAATAATTGGCAGGCATTTCGCTTTTGCTTTCTGCAACTGGAAACACTACATTTTCTCGCAATTTTCCTCTTTGTTTGCGCTTAGAATCCATAGCCCAACTCTTTAAATACAGCCAACAAATCTTCTTTGGATTTCGCTTCTTCTTCCAACAATTGAGAAATATCTTTTCTTAACGAGGTCATTTTCTCATCAAAATCAATGTTCTCATCTCGGTTTACAAATTCAATGTATTTACTTGGTACCAAGGAATAATCTTTTGCAACAATTTCATCTTTTTTAGCCGAATAGCAAAATTCAGGAATATCTTCGTATTTATGGGAGTCAGAGCTTGTCGACGACTGCCATAGATGATAGCATTCTGAAATTTGAGTTATTTCATCTTCTGAAAATTGGATGAATTTTTTCTCAAATGGAATTCCAACTTCACGCAAATCCATGAACAAAATTTCTTCGTCACGATTTCGGTATTTTTTAGTTTTTCCATTAATTTCAATGACACGTTCTTTTTTGTTTCGGTTCAGAATCCAAAGTGTAACACTGATATTTGTGGTGTAAAACATATTTTGAGGCAAAATGACAATTGCTTCCACCAAATTGTTTTCAATCAGTTTTTTTCTGATTTTATATTCTTCACCACCACCTGAAAGTGCACCGTTAGCCAAGATAAAACCAGCAACCCCGTTTTCAGACAGTTTGGACACCATGTTTAAGATCCAACCATAGTTGGCATTGCTTTTTGGAGGCACTTCGTAACCCAACCAGCGTGGGTCATTTGTCAATTCTGTTTCTGCTCGCCAGTCCTTTTGGTTAAAAGGCGGATTTGCCATGATAAAATCGGCTTTCAGGTCTTTGTGTTGGTCGTCTGCAAAGGTATCAGCTGCTCTTTCTCCTAGGTTTCCACTTATTCCACGAATGGCCAAGTTCATTTTAGCCAATTTGTAAGTGGTATTGGTGTATTCCTGTCCGTAGATGGAAATTTCCTTTTTGTTCCCGTTATGCGCTTCAATAAATTTAATCGATTGTACAAACATTCCCCCCGACCCACACGCAGGATCGTAAATAATGCCTTTGTACGGTTCAATCATTTCAGCAATGAGGTTTACAATGCTTTTTGGTGTATAAAATTCTCCCTTTCCTTTTCCTTCTGCTAGGGCAAATTTGGACAGAAAGTATTCATAGACTCTTCCCACCAAATCGTTATCAGGATCTTTGGTTGTGTCGATGTCATTGATTGTATCTAGCAATGAGGATAGCTTTGTAACATCTAAGCCCAAACGGGAAAAGTAATTATCTGGCAAGGCACCTCGCAGGGATTTGTTGTTTTTTTCAATCGTATGAAGTGCCGTATCAATGACTAAAGCAATGTCATTTTGTTTTGATTTTTGAATGAGGTATGACCAACGACTTATTTCTTCCAAGAAAAAAACATTGTTCATGTTGTAAAATTCCGCCATTTCGATGTACTTTTCTTTTCCATCGGCAATGAGTTTGGCTTTGTGTTCTTCAAATTTATCACTGGCAAACTTCAAGAAAATAAGGCTTAAAACCACGTGTTTATATTCTGCTGGTTCAACACTGCCTCTTAATTTATTCGCAGCTTCCCATAGGGTTACTTCAATTGCTTTTTCTTTCAGTTCTTTTTTCTTAGCCATAAAATTTAACGTAAATCAATCTAGTTTGCTAAGATATAAAACTTAGCTAATTAATTCTTATTCGGGAAAAATTAAAAAGAGCCATACCTGTTATAATTCAGTTTGGAGTTTCCATACGTTCTGTGAGTTAATAGGTACATATTGAGACTGGAAAGCTTAGGGAAATGTTAAAATTGTTTCACTTTTTTTAGAATAAAAAAATTCGTTGAAAAATTCAAAAAAATGATGTAATATTGTAGAGGTAGGTTTTAGGACTAGGATTATTGAAAACCTTGGATTAAATCAAAACCAGTTTCATGACATAGATGAAATAGGGTAGAAGTTAATAATGAATGCAACAATAACTGAAAATGAATCGAATCAACTACAAGCAAGTAAACACATCAGATGTAAGACCCCGATTTTTTTTACTAATCGGAATAGGGCTATTTTGTGGAGCAACTGGACAAGCACAAGTTTCTGTGAATTCTTCAGGAGGAAATGCGTCTGGGAGTGGTGGCTCTGTCGCATTTAGCATAGGTCAGGTAGTTTACACGACCCATTCAACTTCGAGTGGAATAATTAGTCAAGGAGTTCAACAAGCTTATGAGATTTATAAGTTAGAAATTTTGGAAACAGAAATGAATATACTACTCTCTGTTTTTCCCAATCCAACAGAGGATCATTTAACCTTGCAAATAAGTAATTACAACAACGAAAAATTGTTTTATCAATTAGTTGATTTACATGGGAAATTATTAGACGAAGCAGAAATTTCGGCTGATCAAACGCAAGTAAACACGGCTAATTTTTCACCTTCAACATACTTTCTTTATGTTGTCAATGAAGAAAATAAAAAAGTTCAATCTTTCAAAATCATCAAAAATAACTAAACATGAAAAGAATCCTTTCAATCTTTGTAGCAATATTAACTGCTAGTATGGTGTTCGCTCAATCACCTGAAAAAATGAGCTATCAAGCTGTAATAAGAAATGGGAATAACATTTTAGTGAGTTTCACAAATGTAGGTATGCGCATTACAATTTTACAGGGTTCGGTAACAGGTTTACCAGTTTATATAGAAACACAGTCAACTTTGTCTAATGCAAATGGATTAGTTAGTATTGAAATTGGAACCGGTACGGTAGTTTTTGGGTCTTTTGCTTCAATAGATTGGACAAATGGTCCCTTTTTTATCAAAACAGAAACAGACCTCTCTGGAGGTTCAAATTACAGTATTACAGGAACAAGTCAATTATTAAGTGTTCCTTATGCTTTGCATTCGAAAACAGCGGAATCACTTACGGGAATTTTACCTGAAATAGACCCTGTATTTGGAGTATCAGTTGCAAGCGGAATAACAAGTACAGATACTTCTTATTGGAATAACAAACAAGATCAACTTACCGCAGGAAGCAACATTACAATTGTTGGTAATACCATCAGTGCATCGAGTGTTGGTGGCAATACACATTATATTGGGGAACTCTTTGGCGGAGGAATAGTAGTCGCAGTTTGGAAAGAAAATGGTATTGAACATGGGCTAATAGCATCATTAACAGATGTAAGCGCTTCTGCAACATACAGCAGTATTACAGGGACGATAATAGGTACAACAGCGCAAAGTCCTATGGACGGACAAGCAAATACAACCGCTATGATTGCACAAGGAGATATAAGTGGCGCTGCTTATCTGTGTGAAAATTATTCATCAGGAGGATTTTCAGATTGGTACTTACCTGCGGCTTGGGAGTTAAACCTTTGTTACAATGCTGCTTTTGTTGTCAATACTGTTTTAGGAACAGCCAATGGTTTTCAATTTGAATTTTATTGGAGTTCAACAGAAAACTATAATATCGATGCATGGATACAAAATTTCAACTATGGACAATCGTATGTAAGTTCCAAGGATATTCCATGTAGAGTTCGTGCAGTAAGAAGGTTTTAATTAGAATTCACAAAGGACTTTGTAAGAACAATGAAAACAGGTAGTTAATTCGCTTGAAATCGAACAGAGTGATAGCTGTTAGGCTTTGATTTACCTGTTTTCCTAAAAGCAAAAGGCAAACAAAAAAGGAAGGTGAAATAGGAGAAATTATGTTTACTGAGAAATTAAAAAAATTCAATCCTGAACTTTTCAGAGAAAGATTAGATGAAGATCAAATGCATACATTAAAAATGCTAATACAGACTTTTTTACCAAAAACGGGTGAAAAACGGAAATATCATTCCAATGAATTTAATTTTATTCACATTACAATCGATCAACTTTTTATGAAGTATTGTCAGCATGGAGTTCATGACCAGGATTTAATTGACGCTTTTGTCGATTTAGGTTACGCATGCTATATCAATTCGATGGCGCATTTTTCAGTTTACAAAATAAAAAAAGATGAGGGGATTTTCTTGCAGCACGTCTATGATGAATACCGAAAAATTAGATTTGAATACGGAATTCATGATACTCATAGTTTTCATTTCGATGTTTCTGCAAAACGGGTAGGTGAATTGAAAAATTCTATGTTGATAGTTCCATTACGAGATGGAAATTTAGAAAAGACGATTATTCCAGGAATTCAAATGAAAGAGCGATAGAATCTTTTTTTTCTTGGAACAACCGATTTGGATGAAAATGACTTTGTACCCAAAAAAATCTTAATTAAAAAATAAGACTCAATTCAAAAGATTGAGTCAATTTATCAGCATATAAACAATTAAAATAACAAGAATGAGGAATAACTTTCAAAGGATGTTATCAAAAAAAGAACGAAAACTTGCCTCAACCCCTAAGCTAATTTTTGAATAAAAGGACGTGTTGCAGTTTCCAAGTTTTTCATGACATCAATTGCTTCGTTGATGATTGAGTCCCATTCGTTTTCAGAATTTCTGTATCCTCCTAAGTGGATTACTTTACGGAGAATGCATACACGAAAACCTTCTGCTTCGTTCCATTCTAAGGGACTACCGAAAACATGTTCAATTTCATTTTGGTAAACTTTCAATTGATTGAAAAGGCGTAAATTTTCCATATCCGAATCTTTTCCGAGATCAATACGAAGTTCAGCACGAATGGAATCCTTTGTAAGCCAATAAGAATAATTAAATCCCTTTTTACCTGCACTCGTCCCAATCCATGTGTCTTTGGTTGGAGAAATGGATTGAAAGAGCGTGTGTCTTTTTTTTGAAAGTTCAAGAAGTCTTGTCCAAAAAGCAAGGCGTAACTGATGCCGCATTGAATCTTCTTGTTTGATGCGTCCAACTTGTTTTGCTTCTTCACTTGGTCCGACAATTTTTGTAATCAATGGGGCAGGAGCAGAGTTTCCAATTTGGATAGCTTCTAATTGTAGTAAATAAAAATCACAATCATTGCTACCTTGGTTCAGCCAAGAAATAGCGTCTATGTGTTCTTGTCTTGGATGTGCAACGATCCAGATGGCCACTTTAGCATCGAACGCAGCCAAATAGGTAATAATCTTACCTAAGTGGTCGTGATCACTTTTTTCGAGTTGATTTTCAATGATAATCGTATTTCCAGAAGCGTCTTCCGCTTTTATATCAACAGCAAAATTTCCGGTTGATTGTTCTCTTTCGGGATTCAGAATTTCAAAACCAAGAATTTCTCTTAAAACATCTATGTTCGCTTCTAGCCAAACCGTAAAGTCATGAGCCTCATGTTTCCAAACATTGCGAAGCGATACCCGTTGAATTCGTTCTATCATGTTGATTTTTAGATTTTAATTGAATGAACTAACTACATGACAAAAAATATAAACAATTGATTATCAGTAAATTAATTTATATT
>CAYRMV010000183.1:0-5831 GCA_964425255.1 uncultured Flavobacteriales bacterium | reverse complement strand
ACATGGTTTCTAAACGGAAAGATGGACGCTCGTAGGCAGTCATTTTCACTTGTAACCTCAGTTCGATTATTCAAACTTTTACTTCGTAGCTGCTAGCGCGGTGTCAAAACACCTATAAATTACCTGCGGTGCTGCTGTTCGCGGTGCTGTTTAGAGGTGAAAAGTCACATTTGAATTTAATTTAACAACTTATTTCCTTCGTTAGATTTTAACGAGATAGCTCGCTATCCCTTTTAAAATCTGCCTTGTAACTAAGTTATTTAATTAATTTTGACTTTGTTTTAAGAATCGAACTGAGGTTAAAAAAATGTGGATCTATTATTTTAATTTTTGAAGAGCTTCGCGTAAATTTGAAATCACAACAGGAACATCGTTTATTCCACAAGTACCTACAGAAAAACGATACCAAGCTGAATCATTCGAAGTTCCGAAAGCGTAAAATGGTACAATGGCTATTTTTGCTTCGTCTAAAATGTATTGTGTTACATCCGCTGTTTTTTCCAGTTTTTTACCTGATTCGGTTGTTTTACCAACTAAATTGAATTGAACTGTCAGATAGATAGCGGCTTGAGGAGTGATCACATCTACGCCCAAACCTGCTTGTTTTAATTCAAGAAGTCCTTTGTACAAACCTTGCAAACGAGCCTCTACTTTTTCACGCTGTTTTACCAAAAAGGAAATATACGCTTCTTCGTTTGCTAAAAAGGAAGCAGTTGCGTGTTGTTCTGCTTTTGGTGCCCAAGCGCCGATGTGAGTCAAAATGGCTTTCATTTTGTCAATAATCTCCTTAGGCCCCATGCTCCAACCAACACGAACACCAGTAGCAGCTAATGATTTCGAAATTCCATCGACAAACACGGTATATGGCCTCATTGCAGGATTAATAGAAACAGGATTGACATGTTCAATTTCACCGTAAGTTAATTCCCAATAAATTTGATCATACATCAAATAAACCGGTTTTTGGTCAGCCGATCTTCGTTGATTTTCTGCTAGAATCAAGTCGCAAATTTCTGCCAGTCCTTCTTGGGTAAAAACCGTTCCCGTAGGATTTTGAGGTGAACACAAAGCAACCAATGTCGCTTCTTGAATAAAAGGAGCAATGTCGGCAGCAGTTGGCATGAAATTGGACTCAGGCTTTGCTTCGATAATTTGGGCTTTCGCGCCATTTAGATAACTGAAATGATTGTTATTCCAAGAAGGAACAGCAAAAATAACCGTGTCGTCTTTATCAACTAAGGTTCTGAAAATGCTGTAAATAACGGGTCTTGCACCACCTGCAATTAATATTTCATTGGGTGCATAGTTTAAATGTGCTCTTTTAGCCAACAAATTCGAAACAGATTCACGTAACTCCAAAATTCCATCTGCAGGTGGGTAATTGGTTTGTTCGGCTTCGTAACCAGCTATGATTGCCTTTTTTAGTTCAACTGGAATGGGGAATTCTTTCGGATTAAAATCGCCAATTGTTAAGTTGATTATTTTTTCACCTTGTTTTATCTTTTCATTTACTTGTCCGGCAAGTTTGATTATTTCTGAACCGACAATATGCTCGGCTAATTGAGACATTTTCATGTTGATCTTTTTTTTCGTGGGTCTATTTTATTTTGAATGCAAAAATACGGATTCAATTTGGAAATACTAAACCGTTTAACCAAGTAAAAATACCTTTAACCAAACTTACGTGTAAATTCGATTTTTAAAAATATATTTTTTTAATTAAATTAAAATTTTGTTTAACTTTGTTTAAAATTTGATTCTATTTATTTAAAAAATATGAAACAATTACCGCGAATTTGCCCCAGTTGCACTTCTTTGATGGAAGTACAAAAAATGCATTGTCCTGCTTGTGAAACGGTTGTAGAAGGTCAATATCCTTTGCCGATTTTAGCTCAATTGACTTCCGAAGAGCAAGATTTTGTTTTGGCCTTTTTTAAATCGAGTGGAAGTATCAAGGAAATGGCAGCTCAACGAAACATCAGTTACCCAACGATGCGGAATGTCATTGATGACTTGATCGAAAAAGTAAAACAATTAGAAATGAAAAACAAATAAGATGAAAAACGCTATTTTAATCAATCCGTATCAAAAAATTGCAGGTGAAAAAGCTTTTTTTATCGGTTTAATCGCTTGTGTTGCTCAAGTTTTGATGGGCTATTTTTTTCAAACCCATTTTGATGGAATTTTAGATACTCATTACGGAAAAGTTGAATCCCTAGTCGATTCTATAAGCGAAATGCTCATCAATTTATTTTCCATGTACCTCTTTTTTGGACTTGCAGGAAAATGGATTTTGAATTCGCGGATGCGCTGGATTGATTTATTAGGAACCATGACCTTTTCCCGAATTCCCTTGTTGATTCTTCCTTTGTTTAATTTCACTGGCTACTTTTCGCGAATCGGTGACAACATCGAAAATGAATTGAAAGCAGGAAAAATTGTTTTCCCCAAAGCGGATGAAATGATGTGGTTGATTGGAATTGGTATTTTTTCGACCCTTTTTATCATTTGGTACATTACTTGGATGTTTCAAGCATTTAAAACGACAGCGAACGGAAAAGGGGGCAAATTTATATTCACATTCATTGCCTGTGTTTTGTTGGCTGAAATCATGTCGAAAATCCTTATTTATCAATTCTTAAAATAATCATTATGAATAAATTATTTCTTTTTACTTGTCTGTTTTTCAGTACTTTTATTTTCAGTCAAACGTTGGAAGGAGATTGGTCTGGTGAACTTTCGGTTTCGGGTTCGAGACTTCCGCTTGTGTTTCATTTTCAACAAAATCAAGGAGTTTGGTCTGGAACAATGGATAGTCCGACTCAAAAAATGAATGGAATACCTTTTTCATCTATTCAAGTCATTGAAAATAATGTATACCTGGAAATTGCGATGCTCAACATGAAATACCAGGGCAATCTGATTCAATCTGATTCGATTTCTGGAGAATTCTTACAAGCAAATTTGCAATTACCTTTACACTTAAAAAAAGGGATTGCCGTTTTCAAAGAACCCAACCGACCACAAGAGCCTAAAAAACCCTTTCCATATTCGGAAAAAGAAGTGATTATCAAAAATGAAAAAGATGGAAATTCCCTTGCAGGAACATTAACGCTTCCAAAAGGAAAAGGACCGTTTCCTGCTGTTGTATTGATTAGTGGTTCGGGACCTCAAAACCGCGATGAGGAAATCATGGGACACAAACCATTTTGGATCATAGCGGATTATTTGACAAGAAATGGTATTGCTGTTTTGCGTTATGATGATCGCGGAATCGGTAATTCAACAGGAAGTTTTTCTACAGCAACTTCTGCCGATTTTGCTAATGATGCGGAGGCTGTTTTCCAATTTCTTCAGAAACAAAAGAAGATCAATCCTTCCAAAGTGGGCTTGGTTGGTCACAGTGAGGGAGGTTTGATTGCACAAATTGTGGCAGCTCGAAATAAACAAGTTGAAAATGTGATTTTTTTAGCAGCTCCAGGTATAGACATTGATTCGTTGATGTTATTGCAAATTAGTGCCGTGAATCGAAGTCAGCAAATTCCTGAAGAACAAACGAGTCAAATGCTGAAAAATGGGCGAAAAGTCTACGATTTATTGAAGTCGGATTTGTCTACCAAAGACTTAAAATCTGCCTTGCGCATCGAGTTGGAAAAACAATTGCAGGAATTAACCGCTGAAGAGCAAGTTGAAATGCGGAAACAAACCGAATCGTCGATTGAAATGTATGCGTCGAATTGGTTTCGCTATTTCATCAATTACTCGCCAGAAAAATACCTGAAAGACATGAAATGCCGTGTTTTGGCATTGAATGGTGAAAATGATATTCAAGTTTTGTACAAAGAAAATTTAATGGGAATCATGAATACGCTTGTCGACAACGGAAACAAGCAAGTAAAAATCCAATTTTTTCCCAATTTAAATCATATATTTCAAACTTGTTCGGAATGTACAGTTGCCGAATATGGTGAACTGGAGGAGACATTCAATCAAGAAGTATTAGTTGAAATGCTCCGTTTTCTTCAGGAAAAATAACAGGAACTATTTATTTTTGTTTTAGTCCGATCCAATTGGGTAATTTCCAAAAATGAACATTGTCATCTCGTTCATAGGTGTCTGATACGTAGCTACCTATGAACGAATATTCTTTTTCTTCGGTACAAATGTACAAACTCGTTTCAGGTCCACCTTCAAGATACATCGTGGTGGAAATTTCCAAAGGCAATTGTTGTATAAATGCAATCATTTGGCTGTGTGAGTAGGGGGAACGCGTAAAGAAAAGATATACATTTTCAGCCCGATCAATTCCTAAAATAAGCATGCTACAGCTTTGTTTCTTTTTGTTCCACGACATGGGTTCGCTGTCGCAAGCAATCATTCTTGGACCTTGAGAGAATGACGCGTATTTATTTTTAATTGTGTTCCAACTTTCACAACTCAAGTCTTTCACTTGCAGTGAGTTTTGGGTTGAATCAATCGGGTCCAAACAAAGCATTGCATTGTAATTTGGATTGATCGTGGAATTGTTGAAATGATTCCCATTTTTCAGAAAACCACGATGCTTAAAACCCGAACTCAGCTCATACATTCCCGCATTGAACAAAACCTGATATTGCATGGAATCTGCGAGTTCTAGTGCGGTAAGTTTTTGTTTTTTGTTCGAGGTTGCTGTGTATAAATCAGTTTCAAAAAAAGTGGGATTGATTTGAACAATCGTTATTTTTGAATCACCCACATTCGATTTTACAGGTGCGTCTATTTGAACCAATTGTAATCCAGGTAAAAGCGAATCCCAAGTTAAAACTTGTTTTTTTTCTTGGGAAAAAGTACATTTCGCTAGAAGGACAAAAGTGAAAAATAGAATGTTAGATTTGGTCATTTTTGTTGAAATCAAATTTTTGTTTTTCAAACGGAAAAAGATCAAAAAGTTCACCCGAATAATAAAATTGATAAGCAATCGATCCAAATGTATGAGGTTTGTCATAGATTTTAATCGTCGAACCTCCTACTAACGGATTGGCTTTTGGTTTGGATTGTGGAAATCCAACATTGAATAAAGTGGCTAAAATTTCCGGACGATTGTCGATCGGGAAACCTGCTTTTTCCCATTGAACTTTAACTTGTTTCAGAAAAACAGCCGCATACATGTACGAATAAAAGTGATTGCGGTAATCAGTCAATCGAGCCATTCGCTCTGTTGCAGTATCTAGTGTTTTGAAATCCAACAAGGTTTCGTATTCTGAACCTAAGTAATAAACCGAATTGGGTGATTTCAAGTATTTTTCAATGTTTTTGGCTGTCAATTCTTTGATTCCGGTTACACCAAATGAAAATTGCGTTTCCACGGACAGAACTTTCATCGGACCGATATATCGCTTGTAAATTTCTCGTTTTGAATTGAATAAGCGGATTTGTTCTCCTACCAAACAAGAAACGATCAATCGACCTTCCACACCAGTAAGTTGAGCCACAGAATCGATCAGTTTTTTGTCTTTTGCAACAGCAATTTTGAAATCTTGCCATTCGGAAATATTCATCCAATCAAACACGCTTGTATTTTTATAACGCTGGTTTCGATGGATTTCGGCAAGAGTTTTTTGCTTTTCTTTTTGGTAATTTTGGTTGTCTTTCAACATCAAATCGGCTGCGTCCAACATGCGAAGCGCTTCCACTTCCAAGCCCGATTTTTGGTAGGCATGCAAAATGTACTGCGCATTTTTTGGGTGAAATCGATTTAAAAGTAAAATGCGATGAAGTACTTCGTATTTCTCTTGCTCGACTTGTGTTGTGTCCAGTTTGTACGCTTGATTGTATTTGTCTTTGATTTCCTG
>CAYRMV010000182.1:0-5858 GCA_964425255.1 uncultured Flavobacteriales bacterium | reverse complement strand
ATACAACATCTGATTCTTCTAAATTCATTTTTTCAGATTGATATATGGATAAAAAGATCTTATAAAAGATATAAACCAAGTTAGAAAAATATCAATTATTTGAAATTGGAGTTTCATTATAAGTTTTCGAAGATTGCTTTTAATTGATTCTTTTTAAATTCAAAAACAGCGCTCAAATGTTCTTGCTTAATATTCTTTTCACAATTCAAAACATCTGTTAATAGTTCATCCATCAACTCAAGCATAGTAAAAAAATATTGTTCGGATTTTAAAGTGTTCTTTTCATTTCCTTGCAATTTAGGAATAGAAACTTTTGTTCTGGAATTAACTTGCTTTTCATAAACTGAACGCAAATTTAATGAATCAAAATCAGATAAAAGTACATTTAGAGTTGAACCAAATTCCAAATCGATTGAATAAAAATGGAAATAGAAAAAATCTTCGATAACTAATCCGTATACTTCAAAAATGTAGCAATTTGAAACCAAATACAATTTTTGATCATCGACAATTTTCGTTTTTAAGTTGTACTTTTCAATAAATCTCTTTAATTCGACGCTTTCAGTTAAATAATCTACTTTTCTATATGTCATTTGAACCAAGTTTTTATAGTATTCCACTCTGTTGTACTCAGATTTACTGGTTTATAATTTTGCTTAACTAAAAATTTTAATTCTTCAGCAAACATACCAATTAAATTTCCAGTAGTAGGATCAATAAAATGAGCTTTTTGGATTGGACGAGTTGCTAAAACTATTTCATCACCCCTTTTTAACGCTTGTTGTAACCAAGACTTATTATACTCATTGAAAAAGTTACTCGATGTATTTGCGAGATTATCTGGAATGTTTAAAAAATTGAACCCCCCATTGTTTTTTGCACGATTTCCAAACTTAGTACCTACATTAAATTCATTAGGTAACATTTTTTCTTTTATCACCTGCATATCGGGATTCCATCTTCCCAATATAGTTGTTGTTTTATTTGCTTTTCCAATTAGTTGCGTACCACTTGAAGGAATAAAATCATCAATCTTTCTAAAGACGCTTCCCACCCCTTGAACCTCATCCAATGAACTTTCTACAAATGTATCATTTTTATCTGATTTCGTTTTAAACGCATCATCGTATTTCTTTTTGAGGAAGCGGTGTGTGTTTTTGTCGAATCATTACTTGTGTTACTATAACGAACAGCCTTTATTTCTTACCTAAGGGCTTTCAATGTTTCTTGAACTGTTCCTACGAACTCAATTGAATACCAATTGACAGCAATTAAGTATTCTGATTTTTTATTAGATAGAAAGTATTCCATCCCATAACATTCCTTTAGTACCTGCCCCAATTTATCAACTTCTGAAATGACAAAAACAACATCTTTTTCATTTCAAGACTGATTATATCTTTTTATTAACTCCTCATGAGAATGAAAAACAGAATCTTCAGACTCCCAAACAGCAGGAACTATCTTTGATATTTTACAAATCATATCATGAACCAATTGATTTCCTCCCGGACTTGATGTTGACTCTAATATCAGAACTGCTTGAATCTTCAAGTCTCCAAGTTTTTTCTCAATTTCATCAATATGCCCCATGTCATCATAAACGGGTATCATTGAATCATCTCTAAAGATCCATAGATGATCATCATTTTTCGTGATTCGGCATTGATCGATATCTCCACTTTTTTCATAAATACAACCCATTTCTTTCAATGAATTTGCAATATCTTCAAGAGTCAGATTCTCTGAAATGATTAAAGCATATGTGTTTTTCATAATTATTTTTTTGCTCTAAGTTGTTTAATTATTTGGAATAATTCCTCTTTGTTGGATGCTACAAAACCACCTTCTCTCAGAATATCTGCCTTAGCTCTCCAGTTATAATCTTCGGAATAAAGGATTATTTTTTTTCCTAAAGGATTTAAGGAAGAATTAGATAGATATTTCTGTATTTGAGATAACTTTCCACTTTTCTTTGAAGTTACTTCAACTATTATGTCATCTAGCTCAACATCAAGTTCACCATGAGGAGGAACTTTTTTATTAAATGAACGAATCTCATCTCTTAACCAATCTGCTACTTTCCCTTCTAACCTTTTGTCTTTATCCACTGATCTTAATGCGTCATCTATACTATCATTTAATTCTTTACGAGAATTATCTGGGTTGTCATTTTTAGATTCAGAATTATTTTTTTCCGAATCAGACGCTTTTTCTTTATCAAACTCATTGTCATTTTTCCCCTCCGTATACCTCTTCCTCGGATTAAACGAAATTTCAAAGAGATTTCCACCCAAAGGCTTGGAAACAAATGTATCATTTTTTGGTAAATCGATCGCAGCATTCAAAAAAGAAACTACTTCCATAACCGGTGGAGAAGGATCCAATGCATCATTCATTTCAATGATAGCGAAAGCTTTGATGGCATCTTCCAAGCGGTCGTTGTAATCGTCGTGCACCTAATTTTTCAATAGAACAAAAACACTAAAACTGTTGTAGACTAGTTTAAAAAATAAAGGAAGTTTATAATTCCGTAAAAGACTGATTACTGCACAGATTAATGGATTCACCATTCTTCACCCATTTTACTGGGTACTTTTCCGATATAACATTACCGATAAATGTTGTATCACTGAAGACAATTTCTGCCATTGTTGTACCCTCAAAACAACAATTCTCAAATGTACAATTTTCAAATTTCAAATCACGCCAAAAAGTCCAAGAGAAATCGCAGTCTTTAAAAAAACAATGGTGAAAAACAGAGACAATCAATTCCGTCCTGTCAAAACTACATTCATTGAACTCACAAAATTGAAAATTAACATCCCGCAAATCAGCTTTTCTCCAACCACAGAAATTAAATTTGGATTTTTCAAATTTTGTTTCAAAAATCATGCTAGCACCCAATCCACAATCGTTAAAATTGCTGTTTTCTAATTTACAGCGAATAAAGACAGCTAAACCAATGTCTAAATGTTCAAGTTCTATATTTCTGATACTTTCGTCAAAAATTTCAATTCGACATTTTTCAAATTCCGAATTCGAAATTTGCTTTTCAGAAAGTTGTTCAAGTGCTTCGGCATGTCTAATTGCACTTTGATAAAATAAATCTACATTTTTCATCTAGTCAATAAATTTGATTCCCTTTGAACTACCAGCTTCTTCAACAACCCTTTTCATAAAAATATTCCTTTCTTCCAAAGGTAACTTATTTAGATCAACAATATGCAAAATATCATCTGAACCAGCTTTTTGATAACGAATATTTTTTCCTATCTCCTTTGCTTGTATTTCTAAATTTTGAATCAACTGGACTTTTAATATCAGCCCATTTATAAGGGGGAGGTCTATCGATTTTAAAGTCTAAATCGGGTTCCCCTAGTGATTTTTTAGGTCGTCTAGGATTTTCAATGAAAGACTTATTCTCTGCCTTCAATATAGATGTCGCTTCTTCTTGAGCTTTTTTAATGTCAGAGGAACGTAACCCCATTCCCTCTTCTCTCCATATACTCTCAAATCTCTTATCTTTTCTAGGGTCGAAATCCCTTTCTTTATCACCATAAACTCCTTCTGTATAATCGTTTTCAATTGTTGGATTAAAATAGACCCTATAGTGATTCGGTCCTAAGGCATTTCTCTCATATTTAAACTTCTTCCCTCCCGGTAAATCAATGGTAGCATTCAAAAAAGAAACTACTTCAATTACTGGTGGTGAAGGATCCAATGCATCATTCATTTCAATGATGGCGAAAGCTTTGATGGCATCTTCCAAGCGGTCGTTGTAATGGTCGCCAGGATCCAAATCTTACTATGACCTCCGATATTTAAACTCTTTCAGATTATTAAACAATCTTCATTGGACTCTCTTTGGTTTTCTTCTATGTTCTGCAGCTAGAATAACTTCATAAGCTTTTTCTGCGCATTCCATAGCTTTTTCTGCTTCTTCATTCGTAATTTCATTTTCTACAATCCAACTTGCCGTTTGTCCATTATCATACTGAATAAAAATTTTAGAATCTCTCTCCAAAATTTTACATCCAAAATTTTCTGCAATTACTTTTTCCATAATTTGATTTTAAAAAACTTTTTGTTTAGTATACGTCCCTTGTTGAATTTGATCAACTGTAGCCTCAAAAATTCCTCCAGATGTTTTCCCGCCAGGAATCCAAAACTCATTTGCGCCAGGCTCGTTCCCTGAAGGCATTCTTAATCCTTTTGGATTGTTTATATCTATTCTATATGGATTTGTACCTAAATCACCTCTATTTAAACCAAGTAAAACCTCCAATTTACTCACATCGCCTCCTGCTTGTCGTATTAAAGCGTCAGCGTTTGATTTAGGAAGTACAAATGTCCCTCCAGGAGGACCAATTGTCCCTATTGGATCATATGAAGTAATTTTATTAACACCGCCATTAAATTTTGATAAATGAATATTTATGTAATCTTCTTTTAAATAAGAGCTAGGATTTGGTCTACTTCCTTTCGGAATTGCTCGAATCTCTTCTCTTGTAAAGCCCGTTTTGAAAGTGTTTAGCAGGTCATTTTTTATTGAACTTAACTCATCCAATGAACTTTCAACAAATGTACCATTTTTATCTGACTTTTTATTAAACGCATCATCGTATTTGTTTTTGAGGAAGCGGTGGAAGCTCTCCCAAAACTTCTACACGCCTTTTTGAGTTTTACAGAGGGATATCTGAAATAAATTACTAGATGAGTAAGGTATTGTTTTATCATCTAAATAACTCAGATATATTTATCATTTTGAATTTTGTGTGCTTTCGTCGATATAGCGCTTCCAAATCTTAAAAAACAACTCCCATTCATTTTGTCCTTCTGACATTTCCCGAAGAGTCGTAAGCCAATCATGTGTGCATTCTGGGAATGTCTTCGGAAACCAATTTTCGCAAAAGTCTCGAAATTGATTTGTATTTTCTTGAATAAAATTGACATACGAAACGCCTCTTAAGAATGCATCTAATTCTTCGAGATTTTGATTTCTTAAGAAAAAACCAGGTCTTTTCTCAATAGATTTATTAGGTTATCGTAATCCATATTTTAAAATTTAATTGATGTTACAAGAGCTTGAGGAGGAGTTGTATAGAATTTACCCCCTAAATCATTAATCCAATCTGAATAATTAATTCCATTAGGCCTTAAATTATCAAAAACAATCCCATCTTTCAAAATTGCTTGATGTAATCCGTTTGTAGCAATATTTTCAAATTCCTGCTTCATGCGACTCTTATTCATATCCGCATAGTCATCCACATCTTTTCATCTCATAATTTCGATTGATTTAAAAAAATCTAAAATTGAATTGCCTCATTAGAAATTTTCTTCAAAAAAAGATTGTAAAAGGGTGAATTCATCCAAACGATTCCTGGCTAAAAGTTGTTTGATAACTATTTTATTGTCCACTTGATAACTATAACCAATTAAATAAATGAAATTTGATTGTTTTGAAAATCCCGTTGTCTCTATATCAAATGCGATTGTGGTTCGCTGGTCAAACCACGGGAAATGCTCATTCATGGGAAGTTCAAGTTCTTTTTTGATTGTTTTCAAATTAATTATCCGAATTGCACAGAGATTGAAGGAGATGTATTAATTGATGATAATGTTAATACTAACATATATAACCTTAATGGATTAGGTGTATTAAATTCTATCGGTGGATCTCTTACGATTGAATATAACTCTCATCTTAACGATCTGACGGGACTAGCTGGGATTGGCTCTATAGGTGGTGATCTTAGGCTTTCCCAAAACCATTCTGTGGTTAATCTTATTGGATTTGAAAGCCTGATTTCCGTTGGAGGCACTGTGAATATATCTATAATGTATGATTTAAT
>CAYRMV010000181.1:0-5907 GCA_964425255.1 uncultured Flavobacteriales bacterium | reverse complement strand
GCCTGAAAGATAAGATGAACCATAAATATGAACAATTAACCATTTAAACCAAATTAAAATGGAAACAAAAACTTCTGTGTATGGGTCGGCGGGAATGGCGGCACCTACAACACGCATTACAAATTATCTTTTACGACCAATCGTCTTGGTGGCTATACTTATTTGTACGGTAAATACAAGTCACGCACAAATTGGAGTGATCGTCCTAAAAGAGGGAGAAAAGATCCCTTCTCGACAGTGGTACCTGGTTGAAAATGACCGGGAGGAAAATGTAGTTTACATCTACGACACGGATGATTGGATATTGGAACTATTGGGGAAAATGATCGAACCCTTTGACATCAGACTCGCGGATGCCTACGTGGATGCCGAAGGAGATAAATTCTACTACCTAACAAATGGAAACGGATATGTATCCACAGTTTGGTACTTACCCCAAGCCAACGGCATGAGTTATTTGCAGGTTCAAACGTCTGTCTACACACCTGCTAAAGAAGAATAACCTTGTTCAACTATTGTTTAACATTAAAACTGTAGCATTATGTTACCATTAAATCCGTCAGATATCGACATTCAGAAAAAATCGAGTTTTCAACTGGTCAATTACATCAACCAGTTTCTATTGATCCCGGAAACAAATCTAGAACAGAATGATTTCTATCTGGATTGTACCGATGAGCTATTCCGTCGAGGTATAGACTGCAGCGCCATGGGCAATCCGGAAGTAGTTCAAAAAGTCCCTGCTTATCGCTACTTCCTACACCGAAATAAGCTCTATCAGGAGCGCGTTTATGGTGAATACCTCGGGGTTCTCTTGCACTTCAAGGACGGCAATCAATGGGAATTCGTTGTACGCGTGGTTTATGTCGACGAACCCTATGTATCCATTGCAGGAATACAAACCATCTCCCCCATCCTCTTAGTGATCCGACATCCTCACCAGCAAACGCAGATCGACGCCACCGGAATGAAACACTACCTCATGGCCGGTTTCAACGACGAAGGGAAGTTCACTTCACTCACCATGCTTCACAATGACACAGAAGCTCCGTATGCCGTTCTATCACAAGCACGGTCGGCAATCATCAACCTCGAAGGTTGGGACATGATCCAATGGGATTACTACGAGATCTGGGAAAAAGGAATGGAAAACCGTGGCTACATTCCACCTGATCCACCAGTACCAAAATCATAAATTTGAAATAGAATCAAGGGAAGGAAACTTCCCTTGGTTGTAAACTATTTTGCAATATGAATCACCGAAAACAAACTAGATTATAATGGCAATTGATTTAATTAACAGTTTCAAACACTATTAATCGTATCTTTTAAATCAGTTTTGAGACGTTTCAATCTTCCCTAAATACACATCTCATGAATAAAGGAATAAAACAAGTTGATCTATTCGGTATAGAAATACCCCAAAAAGAGCCGAAAGTTGAACCCCAAAAAGAAGTAAAAAAAGTACCTCGCGAGATTCCGCAAGAACAGCCTGTGGTAGCAGCATTCACGGTCAATAGACATGAATTGATGCACGGTTTAAAAATGATCAAACGTCCGGTTAAAATAGCTCGTATGGATGTCTTTTCCTTGAAGTTCGAACTATTCGTGATGGAAGACGAGATCATTTTGCGTTTGTATGAGAATCAATACCACATTCCGGTGGAAACGTCGGGCACATGCAGCACGGAGCTTTATTATCACGATGTCATGGAGGCCTTAAAATCCTATAAGGATCAAGACATCGAAATTGCAATTCGGGCCAAAACGATCTCCATTAATAAGATCCTATTAAACTCTTCCACACAATCCTTGTCGAAACGAAAAAAGGAACTTCCGATCAGCGTGCTAAAGAACTTATCCAAAACAGTAGACAATTTCACTCCGGACCCTGAAAAGGATCTATTCACCCTAGACAAGCAAAAAGGATTCTATTTCGCAACTGTTGATGAGGACGTCAATCGTGTCAAAGCTATTTTACAGAAGTACGATATACCAAAGGAAGATATCTTGAAGTTTGTGAATTCATATCTCATTCGTAAATCTCCGTTTTAGATGGGGATACGATTATCGGGGTTGGGATCAGTTCATCAACCAACAATTTAAAAGTGGAATTGTTATATTAGCAAAAGAGATAATCCTGCGCCTATACAACCATTGTAGCATGTTTGGGACAGGTTTTAATCCCCTACAGATAAGTTAGCAACAACTTCATGACAAACATATTCAAGAAAATAACTCTTGGTTGGTCAAGAGAGAATAAAGAGTAGATGACAAATGTTCCTTACTCGAACAATTTCTTTGAGATGGATATTATTGGAAACAAAAGAACTGGAAACCAAATCGAAGATTGGACTAGTCAAAAGTCAATTGAAATTGCGAAGAAATTTGAAAATTGGGACGGTAAATCAGAAATGAACTTTGAAATTCCAAATGAAGGTAAGGGTGAAGTATCAATTTTCACTCAATTATTGGAAAATGAAAATTTACCTAAAAAACTTTCTGGATTGGGGCACTTCAACTTATATAAATCATCTAAAATAACTGATTTTATCTCGGGATCATTTTTATCACAATTCGGTATAATCGTGAGTAAAAAAGTTAAGGAAATAATGGAGGGATTCAACCTTGGCGATCATCGATTTTACCCAATTGAATTAGAACAAAACGGAAAGTTTTACCCAGATTATTTTTTGCTTAAGACTTTGGCTAAAACGGATGAACATATCATTTTAGAACAATCATCATTTTACTACAACCAACTAGATTTGACAACTGAAACAATGACTAGAATAGAAATTGCTTTTAAAAACCAAAAAGAAATAGATGATTTCATAAATAACAACAAAGGCAAAGACTATTCAGAATGGAAAATGATTTGTTCAAATCAGTTGATGATAAATGATAAATTTCCAAACTATGATTTATTCTATTCAACTAAATACAATGACGAGGCTGATTCTCGATATCCTATTTTATCCGAACGATTAAAAAATGCTTTAGACGGAACAACGGGAATTGAATTTAAACCAACCAATAGAATCAAATGCTGTTGCTAACACCAAATAAACAAAAGCGCCAAAAGTACTAAATTTGTTATGCGCCTTTGCCTATTTGGAAAACGTTATAGCTCATTTTAAGGACGACACAGAAACCAATGTATAGACCGACAAACATTTACTATATGAACACAATCGAGTGCAACCAAAAATGCACCAAGTGTTCGCATTGGAAATATAAGGACAAAGCAGACAGATTGCCGACAGAGAAATTTATAAATGGAATTAAGTCTATTTCGACAGCAACAGAACTATGTATTGTTGGTGGCGAACCGCTTTTATTCAAATCAGAGATTTACGAAATACTACAAGGCATTTCCGACACAGACATAAGAACGGTAATAATTACAAACGGAGTTTCTATGGACAAGGAGTTCATTGACACCGTATCAAAATATAACATTCATATCGTTGTTTCCATTGACACAATGGACAAGGAGTTTTGGAAGTTTGTTCGTGGAACAAACTCAAAAGAAAAGGTTTTGAAAAACTTTGAGTATGCAACAACTATCCTAACACCTGCACAAATAAGTATTCAATCAGTTCTATCAAAAGAAACTCAACCTCATATGGTAGAAGTTGCGAAATACGCAAATTCAAAAAATGTTTATCATTCCATTCAGGACTACATTTCGGAAGGCTTTGAAGGTTCTTGGACTGCGACAGAAAATAAACAAGTCATTATTCCTGATAATGAACAGCAATGTTTTGCAGCCGACAGAAATTTATCCATTATTCAAAACGGAGATGTTCATACTTGTTTTCAACAAAATTGGATTGACGGTTGCCAAAAACCACTTGGAAATTTAAACACACAAACAATGACAGAAATCTTATCTTCTGACTATACAGATTTTGTAAGCGAAAAAATGAGAGTTTGTAATCTGCCTTGTAAAGTTCTTAAATGCAATACAAAAAACTAATGACAGAATTTGAAGAAATAATTGTTGAGTTAAGCTACAACTGTAATTTAAGTTGCAGTATGTGTGGCTTTGGCAAAGAAGTCAATCCATACAGCAAAAGTAAATTCTTGACTTTTGAGAATTACAAAAACATACTTCACCAAATAGGCGACAAGACTAAAACAATCCGATTAAACGGACGTGGAGAAAGCACCATACACCCAGACTTTGTTGAAATTTTAAATTACACCAAAGAGAAATATCCGAGTGTTAATATCAATCTGTTCTCAAACTTTTCATTTAACAACAAGAGAATACTTGACGCATTAATCAAAAATCAGGTTCAACTTTTTATTTCTATGGACAGTTCCGAAGCTGACGAACTTACCACAATTAGAAAAGGTGCAAGATTTCAATATATTGAAGAAAATATTAAGCGACTAAACGACCTGCCTAACAGACCATTTATCATTTTTACAATTCAAGAAACTAACATTCACCGCATTTACGACATTGCAAAATTTGCATATGACAACAACTGCCAAATGCTTTTCAACACAATCCGCAGAGATGAAGGCATAGAACCATTTATCGAAATTGTGAACGAGCAAAATCAAAACATTTCAGAACAATTTGAAAAAGTAACAGAGTTATATTCTACTTCAAATTTACAATGCTTGTATCCTGACCAACTTGCAGGAATACAATTAAAAGTAACCAAACCAACTCAGACACACGGAACAATGAAAAGTTGTCCTGCGTTGGATAAGGAACTTTGTATTTTCTATGATGGCACTACAACGCCTTGTAATATGTTCAATCCTTATGTTTATGGTAACATATTCAAACAATCATTAGAAGAAATTTGGAATAGTCCTGAAAGATTAGAGTTTTTAACTTCTCATAAGAGCCACTATTATTGTCAAAACTGCTCAAATCTTGGTATGTAAAAATGAGTTCACTGTCAAATCTTCCATATGGCAAAATCTTGGACTATTGGTATGAAAAACTAAAAGGTAAACCATACCGATATAAATTCCTATTGACTAAGACAGTTGAAGTTTTCACTTTCAAAAGTCATAGTGGAAACGGTAGCAACAAAAACAACTATTTTGATTTTCCTACACCAATAAAAAATGCTGTTCCTGACAATCCCAAGGTTAGTATTGTAATAGCAACATATGTAAAATCCGAAAAGGATAAGCAAGACCTTTCAAATCTCATTCAATCAATAGAAAAGCAGACTTTGCAACCGAATGAAGTAATAATAATTGATGACTGTTCACCAATCAATTTTACTTTCTCTGACAATTTAAAAGTTGAAAGACTTCAAAAAAATTCAGGACCTGCAAAGGCACGAAACATAGGTAAAAAAATTGCCCTTGATAATGGTTCAGACATAATTGCTTTTACTGACACAGATTGCATATTATCAGAAAATTGGGTTTCAACAATTACGCAATCGTTTGTCGCTAATAAAGACTTTCAAATTTTATCAGGCGACACACCAGCATTTGACCAAGGTTGGTTCGGAACTTATCACAACATTAACGGAACTTTGAACGGCAGACAATTAAAAAACTCTGATAGGCTTTTATATGGAACAACGGCAAACTTGGCTATTACAAGACAAGTAGCAGAACAAATTGACTTTAATGAAAACTTTCCAATTGCAGCAGCAGAAGACATTGAATTTTGCTTTAACGCTAACCGACAAGGTTTTGCAATTAAGTATGTGCCGACAATGACAGTATTTCACAACTTTGGCTACAACGGACAACTGTTTAAGAACTTAAAACGGTTCAGACAACAATTCAAAAAATATGGACAAGGAGAAAATATTTTATTAAAAGTAATACCAAATTATTACGCTTATTTTGACAGGACAAATGAGATACCGACAAAGAAAAACGAGCTGTAACAGGCGTTTGGCTCAATGGCGGGTG
>CAYRMV010000180.1:0-6022 GCA_964425255.1 uncultured Flavobacteriales bacterium | reverse complement strand
CAGTAAAGTTTCTTTTACAATAGCACAACACATTGAGCAATTAAAACAAAGGGGGTTGCTTATTAATGATGTTGCACTAGCAGAACATTATCTTTCTCACGTTAGTTATTATCGTCTAGCAGGTTATTGGTGGTCGATGCAAGAAGATAAAGAAAACCACATTTTTAAGCCCAATAGTAAATTTGAAGATGTTGTTTCGCTTTATAATTTTGATAGAGAATTGCGTATTTTACTCTTTGATATTATAGAAAAAATTGAAATAAGTCTTCGCACGAAATTAATTTATCATCTTTCACACGAATTTGACCCTTGGTGGTTTCAAAATATAGACAACTTTCAAGATAGTGGTGCCTTAATAGAAACTCTTGCTTCTATCAAAGAAGAAGTTGATCGTTCTAAAGATGTATTTATTAAAGAACATAAAAAGAAATACAAAGAAGATTTAAGGTTTCCACCTGTATGGAAAACATTAGAATTGACAAGTTTCGGTTCCTTGTCCAAGTTATATGGTAATTTAAAGAATCAAATAGTTTCAAAAGATACAATTGCAATTGAATTTGGGGCTGTAAACCATACTTATTTACCTTCATGGTTACAGTCTATTGCTCAAATAAGAAATTACTGTGCACATCATAGTAGGTTATGGAACAGAAACTTACCCGGCACGCCTAAACTTCTTTCAAAACCTCCTTATAGGTGGCTTAATGATGTTCCTACAGACACACAAAAATTGTATGTTCACCTTTGTATTATGAGATACATGCTGAATATCATCGCACCTGAAAATTCTTTCTCAAAGAAATTACAGGAATTATTACTAAAATTTCCGTCAGTTGACCAAAATGCACTAGGGTTTAAACCAGATTGGAAATCTGAACCATTATGGAATTAATATGACTACTCAACCCGAACAAATACTAGAAAATAACTTAGTAATTCAATTGCAACAATTGGGTTATGAGAAAGTTGTTATATCTGATGAAACTGCTTTATTGGAAAACCTCAAATCACAATTAGAGAAACACAACAAAGTTTCACTTTCAGCAAATGAATTCAAGCAAATCTTAAATTTCATCAACAAAGGAAACATCTACGAGCGTGCTAAGATTTTGAGAGATCGAGTTCCCTATACAAATGACAAAGGCATTGGAAAAACCATTGAATTAATCAATCAAACACACTGGTGTCAAAATGAATTTCAAGTCACACAGCAAGTTTCCATGGATGGAAGCTACAAAAACCGTTATGATGTTACGATTTTAATCAATGGATTGCCACTTGTCCAAATAGAATTAAAACGTAGAGGTTTAGAATTAAAAGAAGCATTCAATCAAACCAACCGTTACGAACGTCATTCCTATTGGGCTGGTCATGGTTTATTTCAATTCATTCAAATTTTTGTAATTAGCAACGGTGTCAACACCAAATATTACGCAAACAGTCCAATCAAAGCACGTTCATTTAAACAAACTTTTTACTGGACAGATATTAAAAACAAGCTCATCACACAACTTTCTGATTTTTCTCAAATCTTTTTAGAACCTTGTCATATTTCAAAAATGATTACAAAATATGTTGTAATCAATGAATCACAGAAAATTTTGATGGTACTTCGTCCGTATCAATTTTATGCAACAGAAGCAATCATTGAACGTGTCAAAACCACAACAAAATTTGGTTACATCTGGCATACCACTGGTTCAGGAAAAACATTAACCTCTTTTAAAACCGCTCAAATACTTTGTAATTTGCCCAAAGTCCATAAAGTTGTTTTTGTAGTGGACAGAAAAGATTTAGATTACCAAACTACCAAAGAATTCAATAGTTTCAGTAAAGGAAGTATTGATGGTTCAAACAATACAAATACCTTAGTCAAGCAATTAGCTGGAGACAATCACTTAGTAGTTACTACCATTCAAAAATTGAATACTGCTATCAGTAAAGCACGATATTTGAATGAAATGTCAGGTGTACAAAATAAACGAATCATTTTCATTTTTGATGAATGCCATCGCAGTCAATTTGGAAAAACACATGATAGTATAAAAAAATTCTTTCCAAATGCTCAACTATTTGGTTTTACAGGAACACCAATCTTTGAACAAAATGCAGGATCCAACGAATTCGGAAAAAGAACAACTGCAATGCTATTCGAAGAATGTTTGCACAAATATGTTATTACGGATGCAATTAGAGACGAAAACGTATTAAAATTCTCAATCGAATACATCAGCACATTCAAGAAAAAAGACAATATCATTGATATCAATGTAGAAGACATTGACGAAATGGAGGTAATGAATGCACCTCAAAGATTAAACAGCATTGTGGATTACATTATTGCAAATCACGGACGAAAAACTCATAACCGTGAATTTACATCTATCTTTTGTGTTTCGAGTGTACCAACCCTTATAGAATATTACAAACTTTTTCAGCAAGCAAAAAAAGATGGTCAACACAATTTAAACATTGCAACCATTTTTTCTTTCCAAGCAAACGAAGATGACCAGGACGCTGTTGGATTTGTTGATGATGAAATTTTGGATGAAGATGAACAATTTATTGGTATCGCAGCAGAACCAAGTCAAGCTTTCGGATCTTTACATTCTAGAGATCATTTAGAAAATTTTATTCAAGATTATAACAGTACATTTTCTACAAATTATACTACAAAAGATAGTCAATCGTTTTACAATTATTACAACGATATTGCTGTACGCGTAAAACACAAACAAATAGATATTCTATTAGTTGTGAATATGTTTTTAACTGGTTTTGATAGCAAATTCTTGAACACGCTTTACGTTGATAAAAACCTAAAATATCACGGGCTAATTCAAGCATATTCAAGAACGAACCGCATCTTAAATGAACTTAAATCTCAAGGAAACATTGTTTGTTTTAGAAACTTGAAAGAAGCAACAGATAAGGCAATTGAACTATTTGCAAACATTTCAGCCAAAGAAGACATTATTTTAAAGCCTTACGAGGAATATGTTTCAAAATTCAATCAAGCTTTTGTTCAGCTCATTCAGTTGACCCCAACGGTTAATAGCGTTAACGATTTGAGAAATGAAGAAGAAGAATTCAAATTCATTCAGTTTTTCCGTGCGCTGATGAGATTGAAAAATGTTTTGTCCACTTTCACAGAATTCACATTTGAAGACCTATCCATGAGCGAACAATCTTTTGAAGATTACAAAAGCAAATATTTGGATTTGTACGATAAAACAAAAACGCACAATCAAAAAGAAAAAGTTTCAATCTTAAACGATATTGATTTTGAATTGGAGTTAATTCATCGCGATGAAATCAATGTTTCCTACATTCTAAAACTCTTAGCTAAATTAAAAGATTCAGCCCAAGAAGACCAGGATCAACAAAAGAAGAAAATCATCGATATTTTAACAGGAGATACACAACTCAGAAGCAAACGAGAATTAATAGAAAAATTCATTCAAGAAAATTTACCTTTGATTGAAGATTCAGACAACATTCCTGAAGCTTTCGAATCGTTTTGGACAATAGAACGAATGAATGCCTTAGAAAAGCTAGGTAAAGAAGAAAATCTAGACACCGAAAAATTGGAATCAACCATAGGTAAATTCATGTTTTCAGGCAAAATACCCCTTCGCGACGAAATTGTCGGTATGATGAATGAACGCCCAAGTTTGAAAGAAAGAGCTACGGTTGCAGAAAGGATAACAAATAGGATTTTATCGTTTGTGGAGACGTTTATAAGTGGGATTAGTAATTAAAAGATAATGATATGAGTGGATTTAAGTTATTGGCGATAAGGCCAATAAAGATAGAGGAAAAGAAATATTTAAAACTCATTAAAGAGAATAAAATTTATCAATTTTATAGTGACTATACTTTTTTAAATAAGGAAAACACTCCAGTTAACGAGGGAGAAGTTATTGAGTCTATTTCCTTTAATCCTAGTTCACCAGATACCTTATATTCAAATGAAAATATATCTATCAATATATCTGCAATTGTTGGTAAAAATGGAAGCGGTAAAAGCACATTGATTGATCTTCTTTTTTTGGCGCTTTATAATCTATCCGTAAAATTTGAAATACTTACAAGTGTTGAAAACGATGATGATATTCAAGTAAATCTAGAAATAATTAAAGGAATTCATCTTGAAATATATTATTGTATTGAAAATAATTTTTATTGCTTAAGTCTTAATGAAATATCCCAACCAGTTTTTAAATTAGTAAAGCCTAAATCTTTAGAACTTGATAGAGATTTGAAAATATCGCAGTTTTTTGATGAACATTTTGAAGTAATGAAAAATCATTTCTTTTACACTATTTCAATTAATTACTCGATATATGGTTTAAATTCCAAAATTATGGGATTATGGATCAAGTCCCTTTTTCATAAAAATGATGGATACCAAACTCCTATTGTAATTAATCCATACCGATATAAGGGAAATTATAATATTAATACTGAGCTTTATTTAGCAAAGCAACGATTGTTAAGTAATATACTTATTCCAAATTTAGAGGACAATAATTTCCACTTAAATCTTACTGAAAATCAAAAAGCAGACTATCTCACTTTTTCATTAAATATAGATAAAGTAAAATATGTGTTTAGCAGAGGAGGAGAAGATAAAATTACATTTAAGGATTTTTTTGAAATTGAAGACAGAACACAAATATTAAATAAAATTTTTGCTGCTTTTCATAATGATTCAGTAAGGAGTATCAATGTGAAATTTAGAGAAGAGGTCGAAAACTACGTGATTAAAAAAGTAGTTCAAATTGCAAGAACATATAAAGAATATCGAGGTTTTTTTCGAGATGAATTAGAAGTGCATATAGGTGAACATGGTGGTACCAAGACAAATGCAATCAAATATTCGAATTATTTTATCGAGATCGATCAATATCTTTTACTTCTTAAAGAAGATAACAGTCATCTTACCTTTAAACTTAGGCAGGCCTTAAACTATTTGAAGACAGATATTTTAATTGATGATGATAATGAAACTTCATGGGAAAAAGTTACAAATGAGGACAACGAAATAGACTCATACACAATTTCAATACTTGAACTTTCCAAAAGATTAGAAAAATACGTTCCAAATCAAGAAAAGCTCATTGAATTCATTCCTCCTGCAATATTTGATATTGAATTAATTTTAATTGACAGTAATAATTCATCATCGAAGTTTAGCGAACTAAGTTCTGGTGAACAACAGCTAATTCATTCCATACAAAGTATAATTT
This sequence comes from uncultured Flavobacteriales bacterium, assembly GCA_964425255.1. Classification (GTDB taxonomy): domain Bacteria; phylum Bacteroidota; class Bacteroidia; order Flavobacteriales_D; family Crocinitomicaceae; genus CAYRMV01. Next base: position 770 of record CAYRMV010000180.1, on the reverse strand, counting down.
ATCATGCTGTGAACGTTAACTCTGTTTTTATGGGTAACAAAAAAAATGACAAACTAACTTATAATTTTTTAAACATAATACTTGACGAAGTAGAATTATATTTCCATCCAGAATTTCAAAGAAAGTTTGTAAAAGAGTTAATTGATGCTCTTCTTAGGGTAAATCTTTCAAAAATTAAGAAATTTAATGTAGTTTTCAGTACCCATTCACCTTTTATCTTATCAGATATTCCTTCACAAAATATCCTTAAATTAGATAAAGGTAATCCAATATTAAATAATTCAGATCAAACCTTTGGTTCGAATATTCATGATTTACTTGCCAATGATTTTTTCCTTGATAATGGTTTTATGGGTGAGTTTGCAAAGGAAAAAATAAATGATATAATAAATTGGTTAAATCACGAAATAATTGATTTCAAGTGTAAAAAAATGGTAGAAAAAAAGAGTCTTTTAGAGGAAGGTTCTTTAGAAATGAAAGAGTTAAGTGAAAAAATTGAAAAAATAAGAAATCAAAAAGAAAGTCTAAATCCTAAAAGTCTCTTTCTTAATAAGTCCTTGTGTAAAGAAATTATAAGTATCATAGGTGAACCAGTATTAAAAGATAAACTTTCATCTATGCTTTATGAAATTTCTATTGATGATGATGAAATTAAATACATGAAAGAAATAGAAGACGTGAAAAAAAAATATGGAAAAATTTAATTCACTTATATGATAAATTTATTAGACATAGATATTGATATTCAATTTGCACTGCGTTCGCATTTA
>CAYRMV010000179.1:0-6041 GCA_964425255.1 uncultured Flavobacteriales bacterium | reverse complement strand
ACCTAACTACTAATACTTACAGCAATAAATTCAATAACAAGTCAGATAAAATTGCTTTTATGGAAAAGTACTACTCGCCAAACTTCGATTATTTAGATGTCGAATACCATATAGTTTATCATGATAATGAATCAGGTCGTGTAACACCCGGCCCATCTGATTGGTATATGCAATTCGCTTTCAAAGTGAATAGTGATGAACTTGCCTAATTATCAAAACAAAAAGCATCAAAATCATTTGACCTTTCACAAAGAATTAACTTCTTACCAATAAACGAAACTTGGAATATTGATTTTCCAAAAACATACTTCGAAAATTGAGATGTTATAATTGGGGAGAATAAATTATTGTTACGAGAAATAAAAAACAATTGAATGCAGATAACAACCACAAAAAAGATAGGGCTAACAACCACGCTCGAGAAAAAGCCCTACCTTTCCTAGCAGCAAACCATTTACGGTCAACTAAAAAGGTCAACCCAAAAATGAAAGACAAAGAAAAGTATATCGACAATTTTAATCAGCGAAGAGACTTCTTTCAGAAAAACTTTGCATTAAAAATCGGCAGGCAAAGAACTGATGTCATGAGTAAGGATATTTTAAAGAACTCATGCCCAGTTTGTGGTTACTTGACTTTAGACGAAAGGAATTCCTTTGACATTTGTGCCATTTGCTTTTGGGAAGACGATGGAATAGATGATTTCGAAGTAAATGAAGACAGCGGACCAAACCATATGTCGCTTAAAGAAGGTCGTGAAATTTTCCAGGAAGCAAAACGAAAACTATTAACTGAAAACGTGGGTGGTGACAACTTAATTGATACTCTTAAAAACAAATTCAAAAACTTAGACAGTTCAATTGAACAAAATAATTTAGATGATTCTGAAATAGTTAAGTTACAAAACGAAATTGTTGACTTGCTGACTAAAAACAATGTATATGGACTTGAAAAACTGTTTGACAAATAAAAGCCGAACCTAATGAACAAAGAAATTATATCTAAAATTATTGGACGACTTAAACAAGAAGAAAGTTTTCCTGATTGGTGGAAAAGTGAAGATGTAGCAATTCCATTTTTCGACAATGACAAGTTGACGATAACCTTTATGGATTTTGAACCCGAACAAGACAAGACATTTATTGACAAAGCAGACCAAGCTTTGACAAATTTTTTGAAGCTAAACGCAAACGACCGAAATTTAATTTCTGAATTGGCTTATAAAAACTGTATGGATTTTTTGGACGCAGTTGAATATGACGAAGCAGACGAGCCATAAAGACAGATTAAAAACAAAAATGAGATTTGGAATTTCATACAGCCGACAGAAATATATGTAACAAGACGACCTTACAAAGACCAAGACATTTATGTTTTCATAGCTTGTGAATGTGACTGGGAACAAGAACACGGACTTCAATTAGTATTTAGACAAGGTAAAAAACTGACAAGAATAAGTGACCAAGACGGACATTTGACAGAAGCCGATGCTTACGACAAACCAGACGAAGAAGATGAATTATTATCAAGTTTTTAACATAGAAAGACAAGAAAGCCGAACCGCTAACTCCTATGCGACTAAGGGCGAACAATCTAGAACCTTTATTAGTCCACATACGTATAGCACCAAACCGATAATTACCAAATAAAACAGGAATGAAAAATCAAATGATCCTAATTTTTGTATTGTTGACTACTCTTGTTGCTTGTACCGAAGCGCAAGAGAAATCCGACATTGATAAAATTCTAAAAAAAATAGATAATGGAAAAGGAGATGTATCAGACGTACAAGACTTGATAGAATCCGCATTGGGTTACGAAGGAACGTATGAAATTAGTTTGCCAAAGGCAAAATTCAAGATTACATTTCCAGTTTTAAACGTCAAAGAAACTAGTACGAAACAACTAATCGATAATGAAGAAGTTGAAATAGTTCACTACACGGCCAACATGCAAGGAAAAGATCATGTCAACTTAGCCTATCAACTTGATTACGTCTTCTTACCAGAAGTTAAAAGTAAAGAAGAAATAGACGACTTATTCAATAAACAAAGAGATTACATTCTATCGGCTGCAAATGCAAAATTAGAATTCGAGCAAATAATTGAGAAAAATGATGCTCCTGGTCGACATTTGTATCTGACGATTGATGAATCTGAAATAAAAACAAACTATAAAATGTATTTTAAAAATGGTATTTTTTACAAATTAGCCGTTATAACTGAGGATGGAAAACTATTCAATAAATCAATCAATCAATTTTTTGATTCCTTTGAAATTACAGAGTAAAAGAAGGATATTTACTTGCAGGAATAAAAATTAAACTTCAGCTATCATAGCGATTTAACAGAAAAAACAAATATAGAAATGATTAAAAATCCTTTTTTCTCAATAATCATTCCGTTAATTGTACTAACTAGTTGTAAAATGTATTCTAGTCATAATAAACATTCAACACGTTTTTTAGAAGAAATTGAAACATCAAACAAACCTGATTATCTTTTAGCTGATGAAATAAAAAATCAATTAATTACAAATGGAATAGATACTATTGTCTTATATAAACGCACAAGCATCGGATGTTGTGACTTTTATTATTTGTTATGGGAGGAAGACTCAAAAGTATTTGTTCACAAATTTTACTTTGACCAAGAAAAGCAAACAAGGAAATCTATTCGTATTGAAATCAATGATGAAGAAATTTTTAAATTAATCCACTCTCAATATGTTGATCTTAAGACAAACAAAGTAAAGGTCAATTATCATTTTCTTAAAAAAGAAGACGATGTAATTACAATTATTCCATGTGTAATGTCATCTCATTATCGGTATTCGGAAATAATTATATATGGACAAAATGATAGCATTTACTCTAATAGAATTAAGGATACAGACTTCAATAAGTATACGGGTGTAGAAAATGAAAGCGGAACACAATTGACTAACGACAATTATGAAGAAAACATAAGATCTAATTGGAATTTACTTTTAATGGCAATAGAAAATAAAGTTCTATCACTAAAAGAAACTGACCCAAAGGAGAAAGAAGTTGCTCGAAGATTGGTAAATTAAATTCTTCCAAAACACTTCTAGCCTATAAATAGTATCTTGATTTCGAAATGCTTTACAGCAAATGCATTTTCACCATAAAATCAACAATGGAAAACGACAAAAACAACATTGAATACGACAAACACGTAGATTTTTATTACACGAATATTGTCAACTCAATTATTTTATTCACTTATGACTCTGCAAAGTTGGACGAGATGGCTCCAATTTTAATTGACCCATTAACTGAGTTGTATGAAGAACTTGAATATGCATACACTCCTGTTTGTTTCGAAACAGTATTCAGGGTCGGACTAATTGAAGATTCACTAAAAAACGAGCTGCTGACATTCAAAAAAGAAGTTGACGATATTCCGACAGAAATTTGGGACTGGGAATTTATTGACAATCACGAAACTTGGAAAACAATACGAAAACATGCAAATGAGTTACTTACAAAAATTGGCGTAACAACCCGAACTTATAATGATGATTATACTACAATATACGACAGCAAAGGAAACACAATTAGAAAAGGAAAAAACAAAAGCTAACATTCATCTTACCAAAACTGAGCTGACCGATGTACTTCTTCGCAGAATGGAAAATCGCAATTAAATAAAAAACGCAAACCAACATTAAAATGACAAAAAATAGGATAAAAACTTGGTTAATTTTAATCGCATTGACCTCCATATCAATGATTTTCAAATCAGAAGTAAAGGATTTGGAATTTAACTATCCTAAAAATAAGGATGCCGTTTTCTACATGAAAACGGATAAGTTTCAGAATTTTCAAAAAGAATGGCAAGGATCCGATTATTATTATTTGAGCGAAAATGGTGAAAATGGACTAGTTTGTTCTGTTTTATTCTACAAACTTAATAAAGAAGAGAAACAAATGCTTGTTGACATGCCAAGACTGATGTTGAATGGACCGGAAAGTAGTCCAGTTTATCCTCAAAATTATTTTACAACCTTTTCTAATTTAAAAAAATTTGAATCAAATCAGTCTAAATGGGGTAATATTTCTGACGATTTTATGTTTAGTCATTCAGATATTAAAGAAATGAATGGTAAAAAATTAAATCAAAAACACATGTATGGCTTCGCAATGTTTGGAAAGGATTTGTTTGTAAATGTTCATTTATCGAAAGTAGATTGTTCTCCCAATGACTCAACAGCGATGAGACAAATACTTGACGGATTAGTTAAGAAGAAATAGATACAATACTTTGTTATTTTTATTCTTTCTGATGAACATATACTTAAATAAAATCAACCTCAAAACAAATACACAATGAAACAACTTACTCCTGAAATAGTGGAACTGTTGAATAAAAAATCAACCATTGTATTTTTAAATGCTGCACGACAGTTTGTGACCTTAATAGAAAATAGTAATTTATATCAAAATAGCTTTTATGAGGACTCTCATAAAGCTTTGAGTGAATTGTATAAGTCTGGTTTAGAACTCGAAACGGTTGATTTAGTCCACTCTGAAGCTGAAAATAAACTGGATGAAGTAACTAGTGACGAACTCAGAAAAATAAATTCGAATCTAATTACAATTCTTGGAAAAGACTGTTTTTATTGGGATATTTTAGCCCCAACAAATACTGAACAAAGTGAAAAACCATTACAAAGTTGGCTTGTTGATGACTTTGCGAATATGTATGAAACATTAAAAGAAGAAATTACAAAGATAGACCAAATCGGGACTAACGAAGCAATTGAAGATGCACTTTGGAAACTAAAATTTGGTTTTCATCACCATTGGGGAAATCACTGCATCAACGCTATGAGAGCTCTTCATTATTTATGGTATGACGGAAAAACGTCAATGTGAACTTGATGCATTGTTTTTCGTTTTCTTGATTTTGTATAAATTCAATAATAAAATGCTACATTCATCACTAATTCAAAACACATGCACGACATTGAAAGATTAATTGAAAGTACGCTTCCATTCGTTGAAGAATTACTTATGGAGTACGGAGAGTTTTTTCCTCTTGCATCGGCAATTCAAACCAATGATACTATTTCACAAATCGGTATATTTGATGGTGACGAACAACCACTTTCTTCTCATGTGATTGAAAACTACAAAACAGCTTTTAAAGCAAAAAAAGAGGAATACAAAACCATCGCAATCTTCCACGATGTTCGCGTAATCGATCCAAAAACAAACATAAAAACGGATGCTGTTGCGATATTCACCGAGAGTAAAAACGATTCAATTGCCTATACTTTATTTTATCCATACACCTTAACTTCGGACAAAATTCTTGCTTTTTCAGATCCTTGGCTCGATGAAAATCAAAAAGAAATATTCATTGACTAAAACAACAAACATATTCCCTCCTATTCTCGCCTTTTTCTTAAGTTTGAAAAGAAATAGGTTTCTCAACGTATGGGTATTATCTTGCCTATTTGTATGCTTTTTCCTTCCAACTTTTGTTTTTTCAAGCAAGGTTTTGCCCAATTGTGATGTTGTTTTTTACAAAAATGACACTTTGTTGATCGACAAGATTTTCAGTGATGTCATCCTCAAAAAAATGAAAAAACAACCTCATCTCATGTATTGTGAAAATCCGTTGAAGGTCAATTGTTACACCGCTTTCTGGCAAATCAATGATCATGGTATTTCCTTGGTGAAAGTAACCAATCAGAACGCGATCAATTGGAAGAATTTCAAACAAACTGATTCCCTCGATTTACAAAAAGCATTTGGGAAAAGATACCAAAATGGTCAAGTTTTGTTTCAACCGTCGAAGAAGACATTCTACTTACACAAACCATTTATTCTACGCAATCATTGGGATTGGTTTTCAACTTATTTGGAAGATTACACACTTCAATTCAGCAAAAATAAATGGATCAGTTGCGATACAAGCGCAAATTACAAGGACGACCCTACTCGACTCAATCGATATTCCCGATTTCAATTGGATGAAAGCATTTTTCACTTGTTAAAGGATTCTGTTCAAATA
>CAYRMV010000178.1:0-6094 GCA_964425255.1 uncultured Flavobacteriales bacterium | reverse complement strand
TCAAAACAACACGCGTCACGTTCATTTTTTCAACGCGTAATTGTCTTCAACACCAAAACCTACGCAATTCGTCCCACTTGCCCATAACGTTATGGCGCTTGGCGCAGGCGGGGATTTCTATCGCTAAATTTACTTATTCGCTCCAAACTTGGGCGCTCGCACCACTTATTTTTTCGAAGCACCGCTCCCCCGCTTGAGCTAAACGCCTGTTATGGGCTGGTTGTTTTTTTCCACACGTGGGTTTGGTGTTTGGTTTTACACTCAGTTTTTCATCGCCATACTTTCGGCTCGAGCGTGTTGTTGTTTCCGTGCTCCTGCTGTTTCGGGGCGTTTTTTTCTCTTTCGGACTTCCGGCTCAATCATCAGATCTTCGCTCTTGCCGCCGATGCCCGTTTACGTGTGTTTGTCACATGCATGCGTACGTCCGAAATGTTACTTTTTATTTTCCCGCGCCCCTTATTTTTCAATTCAAAACAACACGCGTCACGTTCATTTTTTCAACGCGTAATTGTCTTCAACACCACAACCTACGCAATTCGTCCCACTTGCCCATAACGGTTCTGCACTAGGCGAAGTGGCGCTTTCTCTCGTGTGTAAGCGTTGCGCCATTTTGCTTAGTGCATGTTAGTAACATTTTCATTTATTAATCTAGTGTATTCCTAATTTCTTCTTTTCTTTATCACTCAACGACCTACCATATTTGTCCAGCCACTCTTGCACCCTTGGAGGATATGCAGACACAGTATTACTTTCTTCTCCCTCAATAATATTGATTTGAAATTCGTGGTCAAATTTGAATGTGTTATAACATTCTACAATGTTTCCATTAATATCTTTAATTCGATATCTATGTCCAATTATATAGTCTTCAGAATCTTTCTCTTTTTTCAAAGTTTCACCATCAGCGATATGCATGACATGAAATTGTTCAAATGAGATCGGTTCATATGATTCAGGATATTTCGCATAATTTCTAATAAGTTTCGAAACCTCTGATTCAGTTTTAGATTCCATTTTTTTCTCTTCCTCCATAGCTTCTATGCTGCCGTACATCATAGAGGCAATTTCCTTAATTGGAACTGAGTGAGGTTCTTTTTGATCTCTGTTTAATACCATAACCCCACCTTTATTTTTTAAGATCTTTTTATGGTCATTATTTATTTGTTCGGGAAATTTTCTGCAAATAATTCCAAATGCATATAATTGAAGAATTCCAGTTTCAGCTTTATAAAGGCTATCCAATTTCTCATATTCTAACATGAATAAATGATTCAGTTGATTCATGTAATTTATTACTTGCTCATTAGGTTCTCCTCTAACAGATAGAATTACGTACTCATGATTTTTGATGGAATCGATGTATTCAAGATGATTGGCGTTCGGGTCAAAACTTTCAAATGGGTTGTGCTCTTGTCTGCCTTCTTCTAATGCTTCAGATATTCTTCGCGTATTGCAATAATCCATTAACTCACTCTCTCCCGCAAAATCTTCCGCAATAGAAGAATGAAAATCCCTACATGCCTCAACTGTATCTCCCAAAGCAAGGTGCAAATATCCTCTCAAATAATAAGCTTCTCCATAAAAAGGAAACAACTCAAGCGCTTTATTTACATTCTCCATGCCGGATTCGACTTCGTGGAAACTAAACTTCCGTTGAGCCTTCTTAAAATATAATGTTGCATCTTCTGGAGTTTCGTTGATTTCTAGATCTATATCATCATAGTTTACCTTTGGTTGAACAAAGAGAATGCTATCAAAAAATGCATTTATGGCAGCTGTATCAACATCCTGTTTATTGGATTGATAGCTGTACGAAGCAATATAGCTGATACCATTTTGGTAGTTAACTAATGTGAGAATCTGGTATTTTATGTCATTGATAGTTGTTTGTGTCAAAAGTCTGTTCTTTGTTTCTTTAATTACTTTTATATCGGCAAACTCTCGGTGTAATCGTTGACGCTCATATAAATGGACATCGGCAAGCGAATTGGCATAGCCATTTCCCCTTGCAATAAAGCTTAAGCTATTATCCCATTCTGAAAGGCGCTCTGATTTTGGAGGTAAAAAGAACATGTAATAACATTCATTTTTTCTTTCATCAAACTCAGTACTTCCATAATACTTCCAGCTTTCAGGTATTACCATTTTAAATCCAAACATGCTGTTATTATATGTAGTCTGCCCAAATAATTGCAGAGTTAAAAATAGAAGAAGAAAGAATAATATCGATTTAATCATTACCTGTTGTTGTTTTCAATTGTTACTAACGTTCCCACGCCTGGCGAAGGAGCCGATTTTAAATTAGTTTTATTTGCGATCCAAGATCGTTTTGTTTTTAATTATTCGTTTTGCGTTTCCCACAATTCCGGCTCTTGCGCCAGACGTGTGTTAGCAGTAGTTCCTTTTACCAATTCAGTCTATTAAATTGTCCAATTATAAACTATTCATTTTATCCTTATCCAATTTATATGGCCAATGATTTTCTTCATAAGTCTGAGAATAAAACTGCTTTAAAACCGAATGAAATGGTCTTAGGATTTCTTTTTCGTCTCCCTTAATTCGCATTAATTTTTTCTCTTCACAGCTTTCATTATGTAAGTCGCTAGTTTCGATAATTGTCAAGGTGATAATTTGTCCTTTTCTTTCAAAGTCGAAAAAATATGCTCCCGGTTCTAACCACCAAGTAATTCGTCTGGTTTCATTATCTCCTAATTTGGTAATTGCCTTAAAAAGTTCTTCTGTCGGATCATTTAAAACGTCTGAAGCTGCAAATTCTAGATGAAAGTCATTGTAATGAAAGTCAACAGGTAACCAACCATGTTCTGGATTTCCTAAAACTATTGAAAATAATTTGGCCATATTTTTCGGCGGTTTATTGGGTCTAGACAATTACTGCTAACGGTTCGGCGCTAGGCGTTTGTGCCGTTTCTCGAATATAGCACTTTTCGGCATAACGCTTAGGGCATGTTATACGCATTATTTTATCTTACTCTTCACTCGATCAATATCTTTTTGAAAGTCGGCTTTGTTAAGTACATCATCACCTAAAAGACTAAATCCTTTTTCATATTGTTCGATTGCGTTAGGATAATCACAAGTTTTCTCAAAATACTCTCCCATTATCCAATAACCAATGTAGCTCGCGGGGTATTCACTTATGGCAAGTTCGGCGATTTGCCTTAACTGTTCCCATTGTTTCTTCTTAGAAATCGCATAGGCAACGGTATTAATATCTATTTCTCTTATTGGGATTTTGATTCCATAAATACTTGTTATGTTTAGATATCGCTCCGTCAGATAGTCAAACTTGTTCTCTTCTTTTAATATTGTTTGAAAATCACTTTCATTTATCGGGCTATATGCCTTGAATAAGTGCTCAATTGCGCTTGATAGAGCTATTGGGAAAATAGTGTAATGAGTAGCTTGATTGTTCTTCATATTGAACATTTCATAGTTAAAATTCACATTTTCAATTTTCGCAAATTGCTTATCGAATTCATTTACCGATTTAATATGACCCGAAAGATCATTTTCACCGCTAGCGACATAATAAAATATTGGTGTTTTTAGTTTTTCGATAATAGTTTGAAGTGAATCCAAACCATTTGATGCGTAATATGGGCTTATGGCTACGTAACCCGTAAATTGAGGATTGTCATCTAATAGAAAATAATTAACGTAATTAGCCGTAAAGGAGTGACCAACGATTGACCTGAAATTGGTAGTTCGATATGAACTGTCAATAAATGGAATCAACTCCTCTGAAATAAATTCTTTAAAGATCACTCCTTTGTTTTTAGGGAGACCTGTGTTCCAACTGTATGAACAATCAATCCATCTTTTATACTTGTTTTCTACAGTATCCAAATAGTTTTGATCAATGCTCACAACAATACACTCAGGTATTTTATCCCAAAAACTATAATAGTCAACCGTTCCTTGAAGGGTAAATTTGGTGTATTCACCATCCAGAGAATAAATTACAGGGTAGGACTTTTCAGAAGTTTTATATGATTCCGGGATGTGAATGTTTATAGATCGCGTTTCCGATAAAATTTTGGAATCAAAATCAATGCTTTTGTTTTCTTGGGCGGTTGAGGAGAGTGATATGCCTATAAAAAGGAGAGAGAGTATTTTCATATTGTGTTTTTCATTGCGTATAACGGTCTGCAAATAGGCGCTCGGCGATAGCTGGTGCTTATTTGCTGTTAGGGGTATTTAATATTTTCTGAATCATTTCATTCTTATTCACAACAGAAAAGTCACCTAAATTCAATTTACACTTTTTTGCATGTGCTTTTTTAGGCTCTCTCAAAAGTATTTCTTGCCTTAAACCTGTTATAGAATAGTAATCAAAGCTAAGATCTTCGGATGCATTTTTGACTTTGATCAAAATAACATTTCCGTTTTCATCTTCAATTAAGGATTTATGAACATCCCAAACTGTAGCTTTTCCATTTGTTGCTTTCAGTTGAAGTTTAACAACTCTATTACTACTCTCTGCCTGCACCAATATGTCATATCCAAAAGCATCAAAATCCGACCTGGATACGAGTACTTTTATATTGTTTCTAACACCGTCAACAAGTAAATCCTTTAGAAAAGCATATTCCGCAATTGTTTCTTGGAGTTTACTATTTCCTTCTTTTTTCAAGAATTCAATCATCTTTCAGGTTTAAATTAAAAGACTGCTAAAACTAAATGCAAAACAGCTGCTATTTCGCTAATTGAAACAGGTCCATCAATTTTTGCTATCTGCTTTGACGAAGTTCCTTCAAAAACTTTTCCGTTCTCAATTTTTGCTATCTGCTTTGAAGTCACACCTTGATAGATCTTACTGCCGTCAATCTTTGCAATTTGCTTTGAAGTTACTCCTTCATAGACTTTTCCGCCATCTATTTTCAATATTTGCTTAGATGTCACACCTTGAAAGACTTTGGAGCTGTCAATTTTGGCAATTTGTGTTGAAGTCACTCCTTGGAATAATTTGCCATTTTCAAGTCTTGCAAGTTGAGTAGAAGTGGAGCCTTGGTAAATTTTTGTGGCCATAGTTTATTGTTTTTAAATTTTGTTCCTTTATTATTAGGTTGTGTGATTACCCCTAACGTGTTGCAGCTACCCGAAGGTGGCGATTTCGAAGCACTTCACTGTCAATCAAGCACAAAGTTTGATAGAAGTACAAAGCTTGATTTAACCACTGAACCGCCACTTTTGGGTAGGTGCTGTTAGCGGAAGTTTTTTTAACAATATTCAATTAAACTTTGAATTCTTTTTTTGCGTCTTCCAGCACTTTTTGTTCCAGCCGACATTGTAATTCTATATTGTTGAATTAACTCTTCTTGCGATTTGTTAATATAATTACTAAAAAATTCTTCCAATTTTTCCTTTAGATGATCGTAATCAACATCATCGATTTTATTTTGTTTTAGTTTTTCCATAGCAAACCCCCAAAGAGCATAAAAATGACTTACTCCGTCTATTTTTAATGTTTCAAGATCTAAATTTAATCTTTTTATAAACTCGGTGGTTTCTTTAAAATTTCTTTCATACTCCTCCAGTAATTGATCAGACGAGACAGAATATTCATCGATTTTTTGGTCAATTTGTTCTGGTTTATCACCAGCTATTACATCTTTCATTATTGAAGAAATTAGTAATTCTGTAATATATTCCTCATCTTCTAATCTATTGCGTTGAAGTTTATTTAAAACCGGTTGCAAAATTTCCGTCTTAGTGAGTTTTTTGATTAATTTATAAAAACCATTAGAATTATATTTTGCATTTCTAAGTTCTTGTTTAGTTAATGGTTCTCCATTTCTGTTGAGTCTATCAAAAATGTTATTTACTACATCAACTTGGTTTGTGTCAATATATTCAATTGTAATATCATACCTCCAAAATGCTTTCTTCCATTCAGCTAATTTTTTTTCATCTAGATCTTTGAATGAAATATCAGAAAGTTCTTCAATACCAAACCCGTCTGAATGAAAATCTTCAGGAGTTCTTATTTCATTTTTGATAAAACTTAAAATTGCACCTAATCTTTGTTTTCCATCAATTACGTCATACATAGTTTTACCTGTTTCTTCGTCAA
>CAYRMV010000177.1:0-6117 GCA_964425255.1 uncultured Flavobacteriales bacterium | reverse complement strand
GGTGTGTGTAATTTTCGATATCATCTGGAAGGTTGTAATTGATTACGTGAGAAATAGAATCCACATCAATACCACGAGCTGCTACATCGGTTGCAACCAATAATTGAAGTGAACGCTCACGGAATCTTTTCATAACGTTATCACGTTGAGATTGAGATAAATCTCCGTGTAAAGCCTCCGCATTGTAACCGTCTTTTCCTAATTTTTCAGCAACTGATTGCGTTTCTTGTCTTGTACGACAAAAAACAACACCGAAAATATCCGGATTCACATCGATCAAACGCTTTAATGCGGCATATCGATTTGTTTCTTTAACTGTGTAGTAAATGTGCTCGATGTTTTCATTACTTTGGTTTTTGTGTCCGATCGAAACTTCTAACGGATTCTCCATGTAATTTTTCGCAATTTCTGCCACTTCTTTGGGCATTGTTGCTGAAAACAACCATACATTCTTGTAGTCAGGAGTTTTGTTTAAGATGATATCAATATCTTCTTTGAACCCCATGTTCAGCATTTCATCCGCTTCATCTAATACGACAAATTGTACCTCACCCAATTGAATTGCGCGACGATTAATTAAATCTACTAGACGTCCTGGTGTTGCTACGATGATCGTTGCTGATTTTACAGCTGTCATTTGTCGACGAATATCCGTCCCTCCGTACACTGCAACAATAGAAATGTGTTTGTCGTGTTTTGCGTAGTTTTCTAGGTCTTTTGTAATCTGCAAACACAATTCACGTGTTGGGCAGATGACTAATCCTTGTGGTTGGTTTTTTCCGTTTTCAACGTTGTTCACTAATGGCAAGCCGAACGCTGCCGTTTTTCCTGTTCCTGTTTGAGCCAAACCAACAAAATCGCTTTCACTTTGTAACAAGTGTGGAATTGCCTTTTGTTGGATGGGAGTGGGTGAATCAAACCCCAGATCTTGAATCGACTTCAACACCTCACTCCTCAGCCCTAATTCGCTAAAGGTCATAAAATATAATAAAAATTGAGTGCAAAGATACGCCTTTTATCCTGAAAATAAACATTATTGCAAAAATTAACGTAATCTTTACATTCCAACTTTTGAAAAATCAAGTATTTACTCAGATTAACTGACAAAAAAAAGGTGACCGAAGCCACCTCTTTTCTAGTTTGATGATAGTCTGTAAATCACTACTTCTTCATCAACATCGTCTGGTTTTGTTTGTTATTTTGTGTAACCATAAGTTGATACATGCCACTTGGGACATCATTCAAATTCATTTCGATTTTTGTTTGACCTTCTTTTTGAGAAATCAATTTCCCTTCAATAGAATAAAGTGAAACCAACACTTTTTCTGTATTTTTCAATTCGATAGTTACAAAATCAACTGCTGGATTTGGATAAATCGACGCTTCCAACTGCAATTCACTAACTAAGTTTGAGCCTCCACCTCCACTGTAAACAAATGGATTTGACGTAGCTGAACATCCAATACCATCTGTAACGACAACTGTATATGAACCATTTCCATAATTTAAAGAAACGTTTGCATTTGTTTCACCAGTTAAAATCGCTCCATCTTTGTACCATTGAATATTCGACGTTACACTTGAAGTTAAATTAGTTCCATTCTGAGTAATTACAGGAGCAACTGGAAGTGAATAATTACAACTAGAAGTTGGAGCAATGCGGGCATCAGAAGCTTGAGGTGAAATAAAACTGGACCAAGCAGCACATTCTTCTTTCAAATAAAAATCAAACCAAGGTAAAATGTAATCAAACATGATCTCTTGTTGTTCTGCACGATCTAATGTAATACCTGTTGAAGAAGTAGTTTCACCAAAATCGCAGTTAAAATTCGAATTGGCAAAATAACAATGCCCTCCTCCTAAAACGGATAAAAAGTATTTACACGATGAGCCTAGATTGTTATAAATCAATTGATGGTGATCAGCTGGCGGTGTTACTCCATCCGAAGAACCTGATAAAATTAACACGGGTACTGTTACATTTGCAGCAGCTACAGATGCTTCTGGATTCGTTTGTGCAGGTGCTAAACCTACTACTGTTTTAATTGACGTATTATTTTGTCCTGCTAAGAAACTAGCTCCGCCACCCATCGAGTGCCCCATAATTCCAACATTTCCATTTAATTTTCCATTAAAAAGAGAACCTGATGTTGTATTGAAAGCTAGCATTTTGGTTGAAACCAAGGCCAAATCTTTTCCAAAATTATCATGACTAGGTGCAGGTACTAAACCGCCTTCTGTTCTGGGGAATGCAAGAATATAACCTTCTTCAACCATTTTTTCCCAAATGTTTGTATACGCATCCCATGCCATGGCAAAACCGTGTCCAAAAACAATGACTGGATGTTGTCCTGCACTAACTGGAACATTATCGCCCGCTGTTGCTGCTGGATAATAAATTTCTGTTTGAATTTGTCTACCTGGACCTCCGCCAGAGCCGAATCCACCCGAGCGAGCTGGATCGTTGAAAGTAAAAGTAGTATGTCCTACTTGAAATTGAGCCAATGACACAAAAATTGTCATCGTACAGACGATTAATAGTAGTTTTTTCATACGAGTTTTTAGTTTTGATTTGAAAAAATCGCCTGCCCGAAACGAATATCTTTTTTGTTTACACCAATAACTAAAAGAAAAAAATTACAATTAAGACACTAAATGTTTCGTAGCAGGCGATTTATTTTTCGCTGAAACAAAATTAGATCAAATTCGGATTATCGTTTTTAAAAAAGGATGAACGGTTAAAAAAAATGGTGAATGAAAAAAAAGGAGCTTAACACAGTATAAAACCGTTTAAATAAAGAGAAATATAAAATTTAGTTGTTAAGAAAACAATAAAGTGAAATGAAATTTTCATATAAAAAAACGGATTGAAACCTCAACCCGCTTATCAATTCTATTAAAAACGAATATTACTGAATCCCATTCACTTTGTGAACGAAATCAACTGCTGCTGATTCAACCTCCTCGCGAATAGCTACGAAATCTTTTTTCGATTTTGCCGCATGAACTTTAGAAGACATGTCATTTCTGAAGTTGATCACTTCGTCTATCAACAAATCTGTTTGTTCTGTTTTTGCAGGGTTATACAATTGAACACTGAAACATTCATCGATGATATCGATTACCATATAATTCAATTGTTTTTTAAAATCTTTCTTACTTGACATACAATCCTTTTTTTGCAAAGGTACAAAAACTTTTGAGAACGAATTATTTCATAAATACTCACTACTTTTGTCGAATGCAATTTGTTGTTGTAGATATTGAAACTACTGGTGGAAGCCCAAAATCGAGTAAGATTACGGAAATTGCTATGTACAAACATGATGGTAAAGACATCATTGATTCCTTTGTTAGTCTTGTAAATCCAGGAATGAAAATACCTGAGTTTATTGTTCGTCTTACAGGAATAAATGATTCTATGGTTGAAGAGGCGCCCTATTTTCATGAAATTGCAAAAACCATTGTTGAATTTACGGAAGGCTGTGTCTTTGTTGCACATAACGTTGGATTTGATTACGGGATGATTCGGCATGAATTTCGTTCACTAGGTTATGATTTTCGTCTACCACATTTGTGTACCGTTCGAGCTTCCCGCTTTATGCTACCCGGACATGCTTCGTATTCTTTGGGCAAACTAACCAAAGAACTTGGTATTCAATTAGTCGGAAGACACCGTGCTGGTGGAGACGCTCATGCAACAGCTCTTTTATTTGGGATGTTACACGAACAAAATACCAAATCCTTGTATCAGTTTATTCAACATGAAGTAAATCCGAAATCATTACACCCGAATTTGGATTTAGCTCATTTAGAAGAAATTCCAAGTAAAACAGGGATTTACAAGTTTTTTAATGATGTCAATCAATTAATATACATTGGAAAAAGCAAACACATTCGCAAAAGAATTGATCAACATTTAAAAAACAACAAAACAAAAAAAGGCATCGAAATGCAAGCAGAAATTGCGCGCATTGAATTTGAACTCACCGGATCCGAATTGATTGCACTTTTGTATGAATCAAAATTGGTGAAAAACTACAAACCAATTTACAACCGACAATTAAGAAAAAACAAATTCCCTTATGGCTTGTATCATTTTCAAGATGAACGAGGATATATTCATTTTTACATCGATCGGATATCCAAAAAAATAGATCTCCCATTAACAACGTTTACAACCAAAAAAGAAGGTGATGACTACATCAATTATCAAGTTGATATGTTAGGACTTTGTCAAAAATTATGTGGTACATACAAAACAAATTCAAGTTGTTTTCATTACCAGATAAAAAAATGCTTGGGTGCTTGTGTTCAACAAGAAGAACCCGAAACATACAACCAACGAGCTCAAAAATTAATCGACTCGTTACAATTTGAAATGGAAAACTTTTTCATTATCGATTCTGGTCGTCATAGAAATGAAAAAAGCATCATTTTGATTGAAAACAGTATGTATCGTGGATTCGGATATGTTCCATTCTACTCGTTGAAAGGAAATAAAGAGAAATGGAAAAATTTCATCGATTATCAGCCAGAAGACCGTGATGCAAAAACCATTTTAACCTATTTCCTACGCAAACAGAAGGAAACATTAAATATTGTTCCTTTGTAATTCTATGATTTACCATATATTATTGAATTGAATCTTACCTTGGATTCAAATAAATACACTTATATATTTACCAAGAAAGAAAAAACGCATCCCAAATGGAATGCGTTTTCGTTTTATAGCTTGGTTTATTAAAACCTTATGCTTTTATCTTTTTGTTTAAATCAATCAACAAAGGTGTTGCAATACACAACGATGAATACGTACCTACAAAAATTCCTACCATCAAAGCAAATACAAACCCTTTAATTGCTGCTCCACCGAAGATGAAAATAACCAACAATACTAAGAAAGTTGTTAATGAAGTATTCAATGTTCTACCTAGTGTTGAATTCAATGAATCATTGATTTGAATAGCATGATCTTGACCTGATTTCAAGAAAGTTAAGTTTTCACGAATACGGTCATACACAACCACGGTATCATTGATCGAATAACCAATAACGGTTAAGATTGCTGCTATGAAAGATTGATCCACATCCATGTTGAATGGTAAAATTCCGTGGAAGATTGCAAACACTGCCAACACGATAATTACGTCGTGAGCCAAAGCTAGGATTGCTCCTGCTGAATATTGCCATTTTCCGAATCGGAACAAGATGTAACCAAACATAATCAGTAACGAGAACAAGATGGTTATTGCTGAGGAAGTAATTAATTCTTGAGAAACAGATGCAGAAACACTTCTAGAATCTAATTCGGTGTAAGTTCCAACTTTATCTTCAATTTTCTTCAAACCTTCAGCCATTTTCGCTTTAACTTCTTGCGTTGCTCCATCTTTAGACAACAAGTAGTTTGTTGTGACATCAACTGTATACGCATTTGCTTTTGTTTTAACTTCAACACTCATTGGTTTTCCGTTTTCAACAAAAACACTTGTTAATGATGATTTGATTAACTCAATATCCGCTTTCTCTGTGAATTTCAATCCGAATGTACGACCTCCAGAAAATTCGACACTTGGATTTAAACCTCTCGTAAAAATGGAAACTAATCCTAGAACAACGATAAGTCCAGAAATTGCATAGTAAATTTTTCTTTTCCCAACAAAATTGATGTTCGAGTTACGGAAAATATTCGCAGAGAATTTCGTTCCAAATTCAATCGTTTTTCCTTTATCAAGCATTCTACTGATGATCAAACGAGAAACAACTACTGCACAGAACACAGAAGTGAAAATACCGATGATCAATGTTGTTGCAAAAGATTCGATTGGACCTGATCCAAATACTTTCAATACAATCGCAGTCAACAAAGTCGTAACGTTTGCATCGATAATCGAAGACAATGCTTTTGCAAAACCTGCATCAACCGCACTTTTCAAATCGACACCATTGCGTTGTTCTTCACGAATACGTTCGAAGATCAATACATTCGCATCCACCGCCATACCGATTGTCAATACAATACCTGCTAAACCAGCTAAGGTCAATACTGCACCAAAAGAAGCAAGTGATCCAAAAATCAAAACAATGTTTACTAATAAAGTTGTATCTGCAATCAAA
>CAYRMV010000176.1:0-6208 GCA_964425255.1 uncultured Flavobacteriales bacterium | reverse complement strand
CAACGAACGAAGGGAAGAAAATGGATTACTTGACAGACTTCGACGGTGTGATCGCGAAAGAAGATCCTACCAATCCGGAATTCGTCGTGGAAGCACGCATGAAAGAGGTGTGGAAGAACAAAGATTTCGGTCAGTACGTAGACAAGAAGACAGGCAAATTGCCGGTAAACTTCTTGACGAACAACGACATCACAGGAGGTAACTCCGGTTCACCATGTATCAACGGTAACGGAGAATTGATCGGTACGGCCTTCGACGGAAACTGGGAGGCAATGTCCGGTGACATCGCGTTTGAGCCGCAATTGCAGCGTACGATCGTTTGTGACATCCGCTACGTATTGTGGATCGTTGACAAGTGTTACGGAGCTGACAATTTGATCAAAGAAATGAAGTTGGTGAAATAAGCACCACGCACAAAATAGAAGAGGGCTGTCTGCAAAGACGGCCCTTTTTGTTTTCGTTATGTTGAGGCCTTCTCAGAGTAGGTTAATAATTCAGCAAAAAACGTTTATATCTTGTCAAAAACTCCGTTTGCTAGTTGCTGAGTTATTCCTAATTTTAATCAACCGATAAGCTTAACCGCTCACAAGAAGGTATGGATGCCTGCACGGCATGTTGAATATTTATTTTTTTACTGATAGACTTATATAATATATTGTCAACTAAATCACAAGAAGCCATGTCAAAATCGGAAATACTTGAAAAGCTTTTATTAAATCATTTGGATGTTTTTGAATCAAACGGTGGTGGTGGCGTGGATTGCAATTTGCCAGACTTTGAATTGTATGCAATTGACTATTTGGATTTTGCTGAGAAGCGATTAAATAATATAGATAAATATAAAGATGATGTTGATGAGTTAATAAATTGTATAGCACATCTTAAACGAGCTGTTGATTGCCAACTCGACACTTTTTTTTATTCGGTAGGGCTTTATAAGACAATTAGAGAAAGAAACTTGAAATTCGAAAGAAAACTTGATTTTTTAAGTGGGATAGGAGTTTTTAGTTCTAGATCACTGGCTAGATTAAATACCCTCAGGAATAAAATGGAACATCATTATGAAGTTCCAAAGATTGATGATATTGAACTTTATTTTGATTTAGTTTCTGCATTTGTTTCTGTTGTTCAAGGACTGATTTTCTCATTAGGATTTTATCGAGATATTGAATTTACAATCAATATTGACGAGGATGATCAGGGATCATTTGAATCAAATTATGATGATGAAAAATTAGAGATTAGTATGACTTGGAATTTAAAGAAAAGTGATGAAAAAAAAACTATGATAGCAAAATTTGACGATCTTGACGAGTTTATTTATTTCTTTAAAGTTCACATATTACTAGTACAGCTTGATACTTTTGCAAACTGGCGTCATATTTATGACAGAATTAAATTAAATAACAATAAAAAGAAATAAAGCATGCACTAGCACCAAATAAGAAAAGCGTAAAATAATTATACTTGTTAGCCGCTTTTGAATATTTAAAAACTGTTAGTTGCAAAAAAAAAACAGCATGATTAATAAAATCAACTTAGAAAATTTCAAAGGGTTTAAGGATCTGAAAAATGTAAAACTTAAACCTATCACAATTTTAGCAGGTACTAATAGTTGTGGTAAAAGTAGTATACTTCAAAGTATTTTGCTTTTAAAACAAACTATTGAAAGTAAAGCGCTAAATCAGACCCTTTTATTAAATGGTCGATTTGTTCATTTAGGAAATTTTGAAAATATTATACACGGAAAAGACTCTTCAAAAAGTATTAAAATTGGTCTTAGTTACAGGGTGAAAAAAGAGAAGTTTTCAGATATTAACAGTGGTTCTTTACCATTACACTTTTTTTTCAGACATCTGCTAAGTAAGGAATCCTTTGAAATGCCAAAAGCAGAATATCAAATAAACTATTACGTTTGGATTAAAAATATCGAAGAATCTAAGGCTCGTTCGTATATCAAGCCCACAATTATCGAAAAAGTTGAATTCCAGGTGAATGTGCGTTCGGCAGAAGGAAATGAATATGTTGATAGTTTTTTTAGTGCATCTTTGACTGAAATTGATGAAATATATCGATGTCAATGGAAGATGCCCAATATGGGTATTAAAAGTCCTGATGAATACAATCGAGGAAAAGATAAATTGCGAGTAAAATTTTTAAACCTTATTCCTACTGCATTTGAAGTAGATAATCCGAGTTCTAGAGATTCAAACCATGACATTGGATTTCATTTCTTAGTGTTAAGTGATTTTATTAAGCAAATATTTTCTTCGATAACATACCTTGGTCCTCTACGCGAAGAGCCTTCAAGAAGGTATATTTATGAAGATGAAATAATTGAAATTGGTGTTAAAGGAGAAAATGCTGCTTATATTTTCCTTTCAGAAAGTGAGAATAATTTAAAGGATGCTTTTTTCTTTGATGAAGACAAAAATGGGTTTTATAATGAAAGTTCTATTTCACTTGGAAAGGCGATCAATAAGTGGAATGAACTATTTAAAATAAAGAACTTTAAAGCTGAACCCTCACAAGAAGTTATTCGGTTGAATCTTGATAGCTCAAACAGTGATAATACAAGAGTCAATATCGCTGATGTTGGATTTGGTGTTAGTCAAATATTTCCAATCGTTTTGGAAGGTTTGAGAATGAAAAAAGATGCTACGATGCTTTTAGAACAGCCTGAGATACACTTACATCCTAAAATACAAATGCAACTTGCGGATTATTTCATTTCTTTAGCATTATCAAAGAAAAACTTAATAATTGAAACTCATAGTGAACACATTGTAAATAGATTAGTTAGAAGAATTATTGAAGATGAGGAATATTACCTTAATGATTTGATTTCAATTTACTTTATAGAGCCTTCTGTTAACGGTAGTATTTTTACACCAATTGAAATTGATCCAATAAATGGTCTTATTAATTGGCCGAAGGATTTCTTTGATCAAACTGCTAGTGAACAGGAAAAAATAATGCTCGCTTCAATTGCAAAACGAAAAAACAGAAAATGAATAAAATAATGATAACACCATCATTAGCATTCATTTCTGATTCAATTTGGTCTAAACAAGGGTTCAAAGACCAATATTTTGAAAAAATGATCAATTCGTTGCGTGAAATAGATGCTGATGAAAACCTACGATTAATTTGGACTTACAAACTAGAGGAGATTCTATGGACCGAACCACGATATAAGCCTTGGTCTGAATTAAAAGAAAAAAATACTTTAGTCCCCATTTTCTACAAATTCTTTTCTACGAATTGTGAGTATATAGAACATTCAAATATTGAAGCGAATTCAAATCCAATTATTTCTCATGAAGATCAAGATGTTCAATGTGAGTATCATCGAATTTTCAACTATTTGATTGATAATAAAATTGACTTTGCGCTATATGAGTTAATTGTTACAACTATTATTACATCCAATTCAGGAATTGCCTATAAGCCAATTCATTGTTCATGCAGTTATGACATTCGATCTATTAATATTGAAAATCATTTAAATTCAGATATTAGTAAAAGAGGAGAGATATTAACGCATATTATCTCCTTGTATATCGAAGCAAATAATTTGAAGAAAGTAAATCATTATTCATTTACTCCTAAATTTTTAAATAAATTCTGCTCACTCACTGGAATTGAGATGAAACAAATAATTGAACGACTTGCTTTAAGAATATCTTATTCCAGTTTGGAATCTCGAAAATGTAGACTTTTACAAGATGAGTATATTGATGCTCATGGTGTTGATGAATTTAGGATGAGAATAAGTAATTGGCCCACATCAAAAAGAGTACATTACATTATTAACGAAAATGAAATTGTTTTTCAACAATATTATGGAGAAGGTGAACATGATGATGGACTATAAGCATCTATCAAACACTAAAAGCCGCTAGCCGAACAATCACAACCAAGAAGCTAGCATCCACTTTTAGAGAGGTGTTAGGTTCAATATTAAAGACGACCGATTCATGGATAAGACAACACTTGATAACATACTTGAAAAACACAAGGCGCAACCTGTTGGTCAAGGTTACGTTGACATCATTGTTTCCCGTGACAACTATAAAGACTTTATTTCCGACCTTGTGACATCCGGCTATAAAATTGACAGCGTAAGTTGGTGGGAATGGTGCGTGGAAAAAAAAGAAAATGAATACGGACTTGGTGGACCTGAAAGCGTTTTTTTTAAAGGTTGGTTTTCCGAAATCCCCGTTAATGCCGACGACTTTAGTTTTTCAGCTGAAACCACCAAAGAAAGTATTATACAAGAAATTCTTACTAAAATTGAAACAAAGACAATATCATTTTCAGACGATACAGTAACATTTAAAGCAAGTAATTGGCTGACACCTGCAATTTTGTTAGACGTTCCTGAAGACTGGAGAAATACATACAGCGACTAACACAGGTTTTGCGTCAGTCGGGGTAATCCCGTTTCGTTCCTCACGAGACAGGCTGTGCAAACTAGAGGTTTTTTGCTTCCAATAAAATTTAGTAATATACGGAAACTATGTGCTCCGAAACCTTCACGAACCCAAACCGCAAAAGCAATGATTTGAGAAGGGCATTTGCCGGGTTGGGAAACGTAATAAGCAACAGAAGTAGAACCCGAATAACATGTATGCAATCAAGAATTGAAATAGGAAATATTATTAATAAGTGGTTAAATGATGTTTTTCAGGATTGCGTTATTCCTAATAATGTACTTGCATTAAATTATCATATTCAAAGGACCCATGACGAGTTTGAAATATATCTGACTGGTCACGACGATTTCTATTATGATCACGACACATGGCTATTAAGTGAAGTTTTTGCACCAAAAGCAAATTACCAAGGACTCGGTATTGAATCTGTAGAATCTTCAGATCAAGAAATATATGACATTTACAAACAAGAAGTGTATGAATTCATTAAGGATAATCTAAAAAGATTTCCTGAAAATGTTCGTTATTTCAATTGTAAATATCCGGTTGGAAGGCCTGAATTATTAATTGAAAGATGATACACATAACCCCAACCAACTCAAACCACAAAAGTACTAGATTTGAAAAGGGCCTTTGCCGGATTGGAAGACGATGAGTCCAAGAAAAAGAAGCTACAATAGATTGATGAATTTACCTGAGATAAAAAATAGCGAAGTGGTGGTCTTTAAACCTAAAGGGGGTCAGACTGAATTTCATGTCGTCTTTGATGGAGAGCATGATACAGTCTGGGCGACCGAACAACAAATAATGGATTTGTTCGGCAAAGCCAGAAGAACAATTGGGGAACACATAAAGAACATCTATGAAGAAGGTGAACTTGACAAAGAAGCAACTTGGCGGGAATTCCGCCAGGTTCAAAAAGAAGGAGAGCGAGAAGTATCCAGGAAAATTTCTATTTACAACTTAGATGTAATCATTTCAGTCGGATACCGCGTGAAATCTCAGGTAGGTACTGAGTTCAGAAAATGGGCGACACAAAGACTGAAAGAATATCTTCTCAGGGGGTATACATTCAATAAAGAATTACTCAAAAAGGAGCAAAACAAAGTTAAAATCCTGCAAAAAGAGTTGTTACTTCTCCATGATGAACTGATTGAAACTCAAAAAACACTTACAGATGGCTTCTTATCCATAATCTCTAATTATTCAAAATCTTTCGAACTACTTGAAAAGTATGACAAAGACACCCTGTCAACTGAAAATCTAAGTAAAAAAGTCATTTTCGTCATTAATTATAACGATGTGAAAAAGGCGATTCAAAAGTTAAAATCAGATCTTTTTGAAAAGGGGGAAGCTAGTGAACTTTTCGGTAACGAAAGAGACGAATCATTCAAAGGCATTTTAGGAAGTATATCCCAAACGGTTTTTGGAGAATTAGCATATCCTACAATTGAAGAACAAGCAACACAACTACTTTATTCTATTATCAAAGGACATCCGTTCAGCGACGGAAATAAACGCATTGGGTCATTTATTTTTGTTTGGTTTCTGGAGCAGAACAAACACCACATCAACGAAAAAGGAGAAAGAAAAATTAACGACAATACATTGGTTACTATAGCTCTGACAGTCGCTCAGAGTCTTCCTGAACAAAGAGAGACAATACAAAAACTGATAATTAATCTAATAAGGAACTAAATCTAACAGTACCAAAGAAAACATGGGGCGGACAGGAAATCCCTACGATAAACCACACGTTTCTTTGTTAT
>CAYRMV010000175.1:0-6254 GCA_964425255.1 uncultured Flavobacteriales bacterium | reverse complement strand
GACACCACAGCGACCGGGATTTAATCAAGAATCTTGGGCTGAATTGGAAGGTCTTCTCAGAACGATTGTAGATCAAGAGAAAAAGACGTTTTACATTTTAACCGGTCCTGTTCTGAATGAAAAATTGCCAGTGATAGATCGATCCGTGAACAAGCTCCGCATTCCTGAATTGCATTACAAGATCATTGTGGACCTTTCGCAGGAAACTCCTCGAGGAATGGCATTTTTGATGCCGAATAAGAAAAGTACTGGTCGTTTAAGTGAATACGTGGTAAGTATTGATAGTATTGAAACGTTGACGGGTATTGACTTCTTTCCAGCAATCGATGAAACATTGGAAAAGAAAATTGAATCTCGATCTGATTTCAATGCCTGGAAAACACAACGCAATAACAAGGATGTTGAACCACTCAATGCGCTTGAATTACCAAAAGGTTATTTCAATACGCAACAAGCATCTTCGAAAGTGGGATCTACCGTTTCGATCGTTGGCAAGGTTGTTAGCACCAAGTTTATTCCAAAATCTCAATCTACCTTTTTGAATTTGGATCAATCATTTCCAAATCAACTATTCACCATCATGATCTGGAAAGATGGTAGACGAAATTTTAGCTACAAACCTGAAGAGGAATTGTATGGCGAGTACATCGCTGTGACTGGCGTTGTGGTCTTGGATAAAAATGGTATTCCCGGGATTACCGTAACCCGGGAGGAGCAGATTCAGCTATGGGGAGATTGAAAGGATTAATAAAATTTGATGAAAGGTTGCAAACAAAAAGGGGAAGCTGTGAGGACAAGGAGGAAGACAGTTTTTCCTTTTCTTTTATATTTTAAAAATTATTTTCGTTTATGATTCACCCTATAATTTGAAGCCAATGTTGAGAAAGAAGAGATATATCCCTTACTAACTAGAATATTTAATAATTGAAGATTTTCATCCTTCATTGCAACTTTTGCCTTTAACCCTGTATCAGTTATTTTAGCATAATCACCACCTAAAGAATTCAGGAATGATTCGATAAACGTGGAGCCATATTTATTTGAATGTCTAATAAATAACCTTAATCTATCAAAAATTGGCACAATACCAGTTAATAAGATAGTTTCTAGAAGATTGTCATTAATGATGAATGTTTTATCAACCGACATAATTGTGGCTATTAATTTCAGGTTATCATCATTTTCAACAATAGTTTCATCACTACAAACCTTCAATATTTGCAATTTTTCAGAATTTTTTAGGATTGTTGACTTTAATACCATATTTAAATCTTCCGAATCGAAATTTAGCTCATCTAAAATCTTAAAATATTCAACTTTTCTTTTTTCTAATAAAGATATATTCAATCCAATTGAATGCTCCTTTAAAGCAACGAAACTATTTGTATTAGGATTAATACAATTATTTTCAAGTAGAGCTTTTATTTTATTTTCAGATAGATTTTCGAAATCCAGATCATCATACCACCAGGGACTAGATTTCGTAATTAATTTGTAAGCCTCGTCAGATATTGCATCTGTTTGAATGATTTTCTTCCAAAAACCACCATAGATGTTTTTTGAATTTACCTCCTTCGGTATTTTCACTTTTGATAACTCTTCTGCATTTTCAGTGTTATTAATAAAATTTATGGAAGCTTCAGTTATTTCTCTGGCAGTCGTTTCATCAACAATATTTTGGCTGTTGTAATCATGAAGCAAATTTTCCCAAGAAGCAATTATTCTGCTCTTCTCTAAAATAAATGGATAAAGCCCCAAATCCTCAATTTTTGATAGATGTGTTAATTTAGTTTTAGTCTTTGAAAGTATCAATTGTTTGTTTTCAAAATTCATATTGCTGTTAAGTAGTAAAACTAAATACTCGTCTTTTTCATGATCATTTGACGACATTGGAAGGTAAACGCTAGATATGTACTTGTCAATTTTTTGATCAATGTAATTGATGAGGTTTTCAGCTTTTGAACTTCGAATTGCAGAATAATTTGATGTATCATATTCTATTTGATTAAATTCTCCGAATTCATTTATAATTGAATAAACCATTTGTGTGTTTAATTCATACGCGTTCATTTCATATATATAGGATAGCATCTCCTTCGAAGTATTTTCAAAATCAATATTTGTAAATACTAATTTCAATTCATTTATTAATCTCTTTAATTTTTCCTTCTCATCGTTAATATTCAGAAATAAGGGTTGTGAAAGTATAAACTTTTTGAATGAAGATTGATTTGAAATTTGAACAATATCAGGTATTTCACCATTATCAATGATTGCTTTAAAATATATAAATTTCATTTCTTCTGTAAAGTCAGGACTAGATTCAATGTATCCCCAAATATTAGTCCACTTGTTACATAGTTTCTTAACAAATAGTGCTTGTTTCTGGGAAATTTGATAATATCCAAGAATAAATTCAATCGAATGTTTAGATTCATTTTTAAGTTGATTAAATATGGAATCTATTTGAGAACTATATTTTTTTGGATATGATAGTAAATAATCCATCAAATCATAATTCAAAATGTATTCACATTGAAAATCATGTATGTTAATTTTTTGAATTAATTTTTTGATTCGAGTAAGTTTAAAGTCAAATGGTTGGTTTATTTCATTTTTTACATTAATATGAAATTGATAATCACTTCGAGTGATACTTTCTTCATGAAATAAGGAAATGTAATCTAAATAATCTTCGGCTATATACCCATTTCTCAGAAGAAGATTGAGGAAATTAACATCAATGTTTTCACTTAATGTCGAAATAGAAAGATGTCCAGATCTCAACAAATCAGCTATTTTGCCATTTCTTTTTTGTTGTTTTTCTTGTTCTAATTCCTGAATTTTATTTTTGAGTGTATTGATTTTTCCTTTTTTTATGTCATTGATTTCTTCTACTTTTTCTTCATATGATTTGCTAGGATCAACTTGCTTTTCAATTTCAGAGAAAGTTGTTACTTTTTCGTTTTGTCTTGTACTTTCTCTGTTATAATTGTCAAAGAATAATTGATTGAATAAGAATTTATTTGATTTGATATATTCAAAATATTTGTCTTCAAGTACTTGGTCAACAGCAATTTCTTGATTGTTAATCACAAATGATTTAAATCCAGGGAGTGAGATTATAATACGGAAAAGGTAGAGTAATCTTAAATCTTTGAGATTGGTAATAAAAACATTTTCATAATTTGTTATTTCTTCTCTATATTTTTCTATTTCCGTGTCAATTTCTAGTAAAGAATTTTTTATTAGATTCTGTTTTTGGTTCAGAGCCGAGTACAAATCACCTTGATTATAGCTTAACTGCATAAAATCATTTGGATAAATGTTCTTGTATGTAATTATTGCAAATAGTTTGTCTTGATTTAACCCGGAACTTAATTTTTCTTTGTATAAATAATATTCATTCGTAATGTTATGAAGTAAACGCATATCATCAATGAAAAATGAAATATCCTCAATTAAAGAGTCACTTAGTTGATACTTAAATTGCTTTTTCTTTTTTAACAGAATTTCACTTGAGTTCGATGAGTTTATTACGGGGATTACTGGGATAATAAAATCAAAAAATTTAGTTCTTTCTTTATCAGTAAACATATCATCACGGACTGCATAAACAAAAACAATTTCTTTACTTTTTGTTTTTTCAGAATTATTAAGCAGCAAATTAACTTCCCTTAATTTTGTAAATATGTCAGTTTCCTGAAATCTATCTAAATCTTCAATAATGACCACATTATAAGGTCTTACCGAGAAAAAATATAGTATTTCATCAATATGGTGATTTAGGATAGATTTGTTAGAATTTTCTCCAATACCGATTTCTGCATTTTGAATCTTCAGTTTATTAATTGTTATCGTACTTACAACTCTAACAGATTTATAGATTATAAAAAAAATGCCAGTTGCAATGATTAGGATTTGACTGTAATGAATAAAATTGCAAAGACTATTGCTTAACGGAGCGTCCTTAAAAATACTTTGGATAAAATAAGGGTAGAAATAGTTAGATAAGGCTATTAAGAATAGCAATCCTCCGAATGAATATAGAAGTAACTTCTTGGTTCCATAACTCTTAATTTTTTTAAATCGAGAATCTGGTATTTTTTTATCTTCTTCATGATAAAATATTTGCTCCAATATACTGGTTTCAATGCATCTCAAAAGTTCTGAAGTATCCACTTGTATCTTGTTCCCTTGCGCATCAAATTTTGACCTTTCCTCTTTGAATGTTGCAAGAGAAATATTTAAAAATTTTAAGTCATTTCCGTCATAAACTTTTTGAAAAGTCTTTATAATACTACTTTTCCCTGATCCATAAGGTCCTGTTAAAGCAATGTTTTTTATATCCTCCCTTTTCCTGTTCTTTAATGCCCATAACAGTGCCTTCGAGTAATGCCCATTTTCATCGCCATTATCAATTGGTGATAATGATGAATAGGGAAGTTCAGATTCTTCTTTATTAGTATATTTTTGCTGAAATCTTCGTAGTTTTTTAATTGTCTTTTCTAAAACAATTAAAAGGTTATTATTCAAATTAGCTATTATATTTTTTATCATAATCAGGTTTTCAATTAGACTTAAGCTGCCGTTGTAAAACCACTTATGAACGTTTCCACGAAATCCAAGATTCGGTCAGTGACGCGCTTGGCGGTTGGGATGCGTTCTTTAAGTGATGGCTTGATGGTCATTGCTTTCAAGACATCGTCGGTTAGTGGTGGCTTTTCTGTGAATAAATAGTTGCCAATGAGTTCTTCGAGTTTCAACGGATCTAAGTTCTCTTCCTGACTTATTTCCTCAATAGCTGATTTGCGCTCGACTTCAATGAACTTGTCAAATTCGTTCGATATCTCGTCCGAATCCTGGATGAGTGGAAGGTTCTGTTGAATAAATTTTTCGATCAGTTTTTTCTTGCTTCGAAGCTGGCTCTCACCGGCAATCAAATCTGTTAATGACTTAATCTGGTTTTCTCGTTCTCCATCGCTTCCAGATTTTATTTTCTTCAAGAGACCAAGGATATAAGTCACATTTATTTCGTCTCGATGAATTAATTCCAGTTCGAAATCGATATCGTTCAGGATCGACACTTTCTCTTTAGAGCTGTTGTGCTTCACTTTGTCATAGAGATCCAAATACTTACTCTTGTAATCTTCAAAGTCTTGTTCAGAAAGATCGAGGTCGTCGAAGTTAAAGTCAGAGAAGCTACTCAGAACGTTCTTGGTGCGGATCAACTCCCGGAAGATTTTTACGAAAAGAAGTTCTTCGTTTTCTGATGGTAGTTGATTGACACTATCGATCGTAGGTGCCAACTTGATCATTTCATGAAATATCTCGTTGAATTTCGATACATATACCTCGTAAGGCTTCAAAATGATCTTGTCAATGGCATCTTTGTTCGAGAACAAAGTAATGGCTTCATCGGTGGCATTTTTCAAATTGCGGAAGCAGACGATGTTTCCCTGGGATTTCAGTTCGTTGAAAATACGGTTCGTGCGCGAAAATGCTTGAATCAAACCGTGGTATTTCAAGTTCTTGTCAACGTATAGTGTATTCAATGGTTTACTATCGAATCCTGTCAAGAACATATTCACCACTAACAAAATGTCAACTTCCTGGCTTTTTACGCGACGTGCCAAATCGTTGTAATAGTTGTAAAATGACAAACTATCCTTGGTTGAGAAATTCGTATTGAACTGACTGTTGTAATACGAAATGAACTCGTCTAGTTTCTCTCTGGAATGGCTAAACTTCGATAAAGCTGGTTCAGCTGCCTGATCTAAGAATTCGGTATCTTCAAAACCATAGGTGTTTGCCTCCTGATCATCCTCGTTTGCTTGAAAAGAGAAAATTGTACCTATCCTTAAGTTGTGCTTGCCCTCCAGTTTCATTCGATGCAAAATGTCGTAATACTGAATAAGGGTTTGGACACTTGACACACAAAACATCGCCGTGAACTTGCGTGAATGCGTTTTGCGATCGTGGTTAAGAACAATGTACTCAGAGACTTTTTCAAGGCGTTCCGGAGCATTCATCACTTCCTCTTTGTCAATTTCTTCCACCTCGATATCGAAAATCTGATCTTTTTGTTTGAAAGTTCGAATGTACTCCACGGCGAATTTCAAGACATTCTCATCTTTGATTGCATCCGTGATGACGTACTTATGCAAGCAATCTTCAAAGAGATCCGTTGTAGTGCGTTTTCCTAATTCGTTGCTCATTGCATTTTCGGCAAAGATTGGAGTCCCCGTAAAACC
>CAYRMV010000174.1:0-6381 GCA_964425255.1 uncultured Flavobacteriales bacterium | reverse complement strand
GAGTTTTTAACTACATTACTGTCCAATTGAACTAAAACATGGGTACTGGAATCAATTGAAAAGGTAAAAAGTTGTAAAATTTCGTCCGATAATTTTTGATCAAATAATCTCATTCCTTTCGGCAGTTTACCCAATGAATCTTTCCAATAGGGTATTTTTTTATCGATTTGTGAGAACATAAATGCATTGAATCCTTCGTTTTGCTGATAGATGGAATTATCGTAGATGATATCGCCAGTCATTTCTAACTGAACACCATAACGCTTGTAAGAATCAAATTCACAAGGTGATAGATGTCCTGGATCTCCAGTATATCTCAAAGCAATGTAATCGTATGTCATAGCTTCGTTATATCCTTTACAAAATGCAGTTGTATCTAGGACTTTTTGTGTCTCACTCGATGAGAGATTGTTTTGAATGAAATCCAAACAAGTTTGAGCTTGTATAAAAGGACAAGCTAAAAGTAAAAATAGACTAATAAGTTGTTTGTGAATCATTGGAGTAAATGAAAATTCAAAGTTTAAATATACAATTTATCGCCTTCTTTGAGCTGTCCGAGATGAGATTCTTGGATCAAATTGAACGATTTTTATATCTAACATGGATTCTAATTCTTTTGCAAATTGCATCGCTTCTTCTTTTGTTTTACATTTTTTAATCACCACTCGTTTTCTGTGAGATTCGTTGAGTAAGCAAACGTCAAATCCATCGTCATAACTTGCTGTCGAATAGCTAGATTGGCTATAAATTAAGTGGCCACTTTTGCTTTTTAATATACTGATGTATGGCATTTTAGTCAAGTCAAACCATTGACCCTGTTTTATACCGAAAATCTGCCCATATTCACGATATTTTTTCTTCTCTAAATCTATTTCAACTCCATATCGACTTGTACAAATAAACATTCCTACTAACAAAAATATCAAAGCAAGTACTGGATTATTCAAGAATAAAAATAACGAAGTAAGTATGAAAATCAAGCCAATCGCATAGATATGAGATGGAAATGAATTACCTATTTTATGGATGATTTTTTTCATAGATAAAATTAGAAACTGTATGAATATAAGGCGATTGAGCCAAAAGTATAACTAATAATGTTGATTAACAATGTGTAGTAAAGGATTTTTGAACTTGGATATGTTTTCCGCAGAAAAAGATAATTAATTAGTCCTTCAATTAAAAGTGTCAAAACAAATGCACATCCATAGTAAATCATTAATTCATTGAAAGCATTTTCACCAACTTCATGATTGCTTACCCAAGGAAACCAAACAACAAGCCACCAACCTCCATTGAGTAAGATGGATATACCGAAACCAACAAGTCCGCTTAGAAAATTTGAAATAAAAATTGTGCTGTAAATGAGTTTGTCATACCGAAGTTTTGTTGTTAAGTAACTTAAAATGACACATTCCAAAAGAATGATGATGGTCATAAAAATCCAACCTTGTGGTAAAAGAGCAAAGATGCCAAAGCTTACATTGAGTATCATTGTTTAAAAATTAGTTTTTCTTTTCCAAGCGTTTAAATCCAAAATATAAAATTACAATACAGAGTGTTAATCCAACAATTGCTGGCACAAAGATAGATTTACCTGAATCACCTGCATTTTGGACACTCCAAATCATTTTACCTGTTGCCATCATGATCAAAACACTTATTCCCAATAGTAAACTTCGCTTCCAAAAAGCAAGTCCTAACAAGAAAAAGGAAATAGGAATTGTGCAAGCCAAAAATAACTTAGAAACGGTCCACGAACCAGCCAACCATTCCTTTTCAAATGCTAGAAAGGTTTTAACCTGTTCACTTACAACATTAGGTTGATTAAACCAAAACATACTTGTGAACAAACAAAAAACGGTAATAGAAACTCCTGACCAACTGTGTTTGTAGGCGAAATAGCAAAATGGAATTAAAAATAAAGGTCGAATATACCAACTCCATGGATTTTGATGTCGAGTAAAAACCCATTCAAAAAAAGAAGGACTTGTCAATGAAAATGCAATAAATAAAAGAGTTAACACAAGAAAAAGCAAAGCGATGAAACGGTCTTGTTTCTTGGGAATAGTGTTGTTTTTCATGAAAATTTCTTTACAAATATTTCAAACGAATGTACATTTTTTCGATTGATTCTGTTTTGATTTTGAAGGAAATTTACAAACAAACACAATATCTTATTTTAAGTTTCGTTTCAGAATATAACAAATAGAAAGCGCCTATGTTAAAAAATTACCCAGTAAAAACTGCTCCAACGGTTCAGGAGTTGAAAGATGGACCATCCGCAGAAACTTTGAATCGAATTTTGCAATACAGCAAAGGAGTTACTGCCAAAAAAGTAAAAGGGAAAAAAGTCCTTTTTCATTTGAATTAAGAAACGAAAAACACATACGTTTTAGCCGGTATATTCCGGCTTTTTTTATTTCATATCCATTAATTTATGTATGTTTGTGAAATGGAAATTCTCGTCATTTTTGGCTTAACTTTACTAAACGGATTTTTTTCACTTTCGGAGATCGCTTTGGTTTCCGTGAAAAAATCACGCATGGAACACTTAGCATCTCGTGGCGATTCACGGGCAAAAACCATTTTACAATTGCTCGAAAACCCAGAGAATTTTCTCTCTTCCGTTCAGGTCGGAATCACGTTAATTGGAATTGTATCGGGTGCTTATGGTGGAGCAGCTTTGACGGATGATTTAGAAAAATATTTGGTCGAAATTTCTTGGTTAGCTCCTTACGCACACAACATTGCATTGATTTCGGTGATTGGTTCGATCACGTATTTCACGATTGTAATTGGTGAATTGGTGCCCAAAACCTTAGCCATGAATAATCCCGAAGGAATTGCGTTGATTTGTGTTCCAATCATCCGTTATTTTACGTTTATTACTTTTCCTTTTGTGAAGTTACTTTCTATTTCTACAAAATTGATTTTAAAATTGGTAGGCATGAAAGAGTCTGATGGTGAGCGTGTAAGCGAAGAGGAATTAAAGTTCTTAATTAAAAGTGCGGGCAAGCAAGGGATTTTAGAAAAAGAGGAATCCGATGTACACCACAATTTGTTTTATTTTACCGATCAAACGGCGAAAACCTTGATGACGCATCACACGGATGTGGAATGGATTGACATCAACAAACCAACTCAGGATATTTTTCAACAATTGAAAGACAGTGTCCATTCCAAATTTGTCGTCGCGGATAAAAGCTTGAATCAAATTTTGGGAGTTTTGACCATCAAAACGTTCTTGGAAAATTTCAATCGACCTGATTTTGAACTAAATCAAATCATTGAGAAACCCATTTTTGTCATTGAAAATGCTACTGCGTTTAAGATTTTGAATTTGTTTAAGCAAAAGAAACAGTATATTGCTGTGGTGATCGATGAATACGGAAGTGTTGAAGGAATTGTCACCTTACACGATTTGATTGAAGCGATTGTTGGTGATTTGCCAGACGAAGATGAAAAAGACGATGAATTCATCATTCCACGTAAAGATGGAAGTTATTTGATTGACGGAAAAACCTTGATTTATGAATTGAATCAATACTTCAAACGCGAAGTAATAACAGAGAATAATGCTTTGTATACAACTATTTCCGGGTATTTGATCGAGGAATTACAAGCCATGCCCAATGTTGGTGATGTGATTGAAACCGAAAAGTTTACTTTCGAAGTGATTGATATGGATCACCTTCGGATTGATAAAGTGTTACTTACGATCAGCTAATGTAAGTTGATTTTCAGATTTATATAATTCTAGTTTAAAATTATAAAAGAATTAAAATTATTTTCTTTCCGATAAAATGTTAAATGGAAATCCTTTTGCAGAAATTTGCACAATGTAATTGAAAAGAGTACGTTTGTATGAGTTAGATAACCATATTCATGCAAATATTCAAAGACAAGCTAGCCGAAGTTCAAACGCATTTTCTCGATGGAGATGTTCATTTGGGATTTCGAAAATTGGTAGATTGTGTGCTCGATACACAAAAATTAGATTTGTATCGCAGCTGCATCGAAATTACTTCGTGGAAAGAAGAAGCGGAACGAACCAATCAAGAACTAATCGATCGTATTTTTCCTTTTATCGATGAACTTTCCAAACAAGAATTTCCCATTAAAAGTCCCGGAACTGTTTTGGTTCATGTTCAAAACATGAGAAAAAAATATGGCTCTGGACGTTTTGAATTGGGTGAAATCAATTTACAAATCCAAGAAGGTGAAATTTGGGGGTTAGTCGGTGAAAATGGAAATGGAAAAACGACTTTACTTCGCATTTTGGCCAAAGATTTGAAATTTGATCAAGGCGAACTGGAATTTCCCTTTTCGTCGGATGTTCACTCCGAATATGATTTACGAACCAAACTAACATACATTCCACAACGAACTCCCAAATGGTACGGATCATTAAAATCAAATTTAAAATTTGCGGCGAGTCATTACGGAATCCATGGGGAGGAAAATGAATTAATCGTTTTGATGATGATTATTCGTTTTGGTTTGTGGAAATACCGAAACCACAATTGGGACGAATTGTCTTCGGGGTATAAAATGCGATTTGAACTAGCGCGTACGTTTTTACGTACTCCCAAATTGTTGTTGTTGGACGAACCTTTGGCAAATTTAGATGTACTTGCCCAACAGTTAATTCTAGAAGATTTGCGTCATTTGTCTCAAAGTTTGTCCAATCCATTGGGAATCATATTGAGTTCACAGCAATTGTTTGAAGTGGAGAAAGTTTCAGATCATGTGTTGTTTTTAAAACAGGGAAAACCAACCCATTTGAATTCAGCCAACGAATCCGAAGTGAAGCAAACGGTTATTGAGTTGGAAATTCATCAGTCTCGGGAACAATTAAATCTTGCTTTGACAAATGTCACGGTCAACCAAATTCAATTTAATGGAGGAGTTTATTTGTTAACACTCGAAGGAGAAAATCAATTAAACACCTTGCTTTTAGCTTTGATTTCGAATCACATTCAAGTTCAGTACGTGCGCGACATTTCGCATTCAACCCGACGCTTATTTACCAATTAATTGCTGGAAATTATGATGACATTTTGGAAAAAAATAAACAACCGTTTACTTGAAAATCATCCGCTTTTGTGGCATTCGAAGTTTGTTCAAATGCTTTCAGGAGGTGTTTTACTTTGGATTGTTTCGTATATTCTAGGGTTTTTAATTACCGACAAAGAAGATTTTGTCGACCAACATTTAACAAGTTTATATGGAGAGAAATACTATGTTTTCTTTCACATGATTGTGGTATTGATTGTGCTTTCCTTTTGGGCGATTTCGTATTTCAAAAACAATGCAATCAAAAGTTTTTATCCTGTTTCAAAAGCGTATTTGATTCGTCTTTTCTTTTTGCTTTTTATTCCGTTTATCATTTTGATTTCTGCGTATATTCCCTTTACAGCAGGGGTTTTTACGCGATTTAACACTTCGTTTTCACAAGAAGAAATCAAGGAAGATTGGAAAAAGCTCAATTATGGTGTAGCCTTTTTGGTCAACAATTCAAATGACTACAAATTAAATTTAACGGATTTAGGTTATTCCAATTTGGATTACTTTTATTTTGAAGGGGAAGATGCTCATTTTCGTGATGACCATGATTATTATGTAAACGATTCAACACAAACGTATCAGAACGATTATTATCCAGAAAATCGGTACAAAGATTTAGATCCAAAAGATTGGAAAACAAGTGTAATTGACGATAAGGAATTTTGTTTTTTTACGTATGTAGAAAAGTTCGCGAATTCGGATAGTTGTGTTTCCAATCGGTTTATATTGAATTCTGTAAAAGTAAACGAAGAACAAAATAAGCATTGGTATGCACTTGAAAATTATGATTCTCGTTTATTTTCTTATCCCTATTTTCAAACTTCACGTGAATTTAATCAAGAAATTCGTCCAAAAATCAGATCCATTGTTCGAAATAACAATAAAAAAGCGGTGGTTTCGGCATTAAATGACGTAAAAGATTTATGCCAAAAATATCGTGTAAATTGCTCATTCAATCCGGAATTGATAGCCAACTATTTGGAAGCAAAAAAGTATCGAAATTTGTCGACAAGTATCATGCAAAATAATTCAGTTAAATACTCGGATTTCAATCTTCAGCCAATTATTCAGAAATACAAAGTTTTGCAAGCTGTTGATTCAATGGATCAGGATGAATTGATTGAAATGATGGAAAATGAAAATAATTTAGATTTTGATACCTATCAATTTGATCGCTTTTATGATAATTACTCTTCTGTTCAAGAAGGATTGATTAATAGTGAAATATGGGGCTTTGTATTCTTCGCTTTTTTCTTGACGTTCCTTTTCCTTGTATTTGAATTTGCCAACATCATCCAACTATTAATTGCC
>CAYRMV010000173.1:0-6446 GCA_964425255.1 uncultured Flavobacteriales bacterium | reverse complement strand
TTCTCTTTTTCAGTTTTGTCTTTATGTATCAACTCAAATTGATCGAACCAGTACATATTTGGAGCTTTAAACTTGACTTTATCTTGATACCAAGATGATATTTTTCTTTCAATATCTATTTCATTAAATAATTTACGACTAAGGAAAAAGCCTTCAAAAAACACTACATAATTCAAATATAACCCGACATCTCCTTTCATGAGCATTGCTGGTCGATTTCGTAACAAGCGAAATAATTCTATAATATTAGATTTGGTATCCATTGTTATTTACTATTATTTAAGCGTTCTTTCTTTTGAAAGATTGAAAATGAGATCATCGTTATAGTCAAAAAGTCTAATGTAATCATTCAAATCCATCCCCTAAGAACCAGTTAACCGATCATAAACACGTCCATTCTTAATCGCAGCTACATGCCAACTCCAACCAGAATGTTGGTTAAGTACTGGCCCCAATTGATTACCCAACCTAGGTGTTATCTCTAGAAATTCAGCACTTTCTCCTAATTCTTTAACTACTTTATCGGCAATCACTTCGCAACCACTCGAAATATCAGATAATTTAGTAGTTTGCTTAAGCCAACTTCCAACCGTCTGGTTAAGATTATCATCCCCCTCCGTATACTTCTTCCTCGGATTAAATGAAATTTCATACAGATTTCCACCCAAAGGTTTGGAAACAAATGTATCATTTTTTGGTAAATCGATCGCAGCATTTAAAAAAGAAACTACTTCCATTACAGGAGGAGAAGGATCCAATGCATCATTCATTTCAATGATGGCGAAAACTTTGATGGCATCTTCCAGACGAGTGTTGAATCTGTTGACACAAACAGCTATCCTTGCTCAGAAAGTAAACTAACTTAAAAATTGAATGATAACCGATAACTAATAAATGTTCGTAGAGTATAAAACCAGTTTGATTTCAACAAAACAAGAATATTTAATCTAAAATTCAACCTTCAGAATATTCAATTAAATCAGCTAATGAAATCTTGGGTTCTACCAGAATAAACTGATTGATACTAGTGGTATAAAAGATTTTTCCATTTGATCCTAATAAACTCTTTCTTACAATTCTTTCAACGATACTCTCATTCTCAGCATTGATTTTTAAATTATTGGAAACTATTATAATCATTTGGTAAAACTCTACGGGAGGTTGAACTGGCTCGTCAGGATCAAAATAATCTTTATTACTTATGTGATAGACATAAAATGGTCGAACAATGTAATCCTCTCCTATTTCAATCAACTTTGGCATAAAGACACAATCTGAAATATTGGATTCAATCCACAATCGGATTTCTTCATATAGTTTAATATAAACTGGAAGCAATTCAGCTGAAAGCTCGCCGTCCAAATGCCTGATGATGTTTTCATTTTCTCTGGATGCGTTTGGATCAAAATACATTGTACCAAATTCACTCCCCAAAAACCTGCTCAGTTTTAATTCCTGATTTAGTGTTTGAAACGATTTTATACTATTCATGTTATTATTGCATATCAATTATCAATATTTTTTGCGTCTTTGGTGACCAGTGCAAATTAGCTGAATTTTTAGTCAATTTTTTCAAAATGTTTTTCGCCAATTCTGATTCTTCTTTAGACAGCAATTCTATAGCGGATTGACGTATTTTGTCAACCATTTGATCAGACACTGCCGATTTCAACGGAATCGATTTTCGATCAAAACCTCTAATAATCCAATCAGCTCCACGTTCATCCACCGTAACTACATCAACTAATTCCTTTAAGGAAGCATTCTCTTCTATAATTACTCTTGCATCTTCCAATAGTTTGACTGACTCAGGCATGTCATCTACTCTACTTTCAAACCATCTTTTCAGTACTTTCTCATCTGTAACAGTACTTTCAAATAACTGCCCTTCTCCACCTCTTAATTTTTTGTCAAAAGTCAGATCATCAGTTCTTCTAAATCTTTTAAGTTCTTGCGCAAACTCAATATGATTCTTTCCAGAAAAAACACTCCAGTTTTCGGGAAGATTTTGTCCAATTTCTGATAAAAAGTTCTTTTTTATCAGATCATCTGCCCCATCAGATTTAAGAATACTCTCATCCTTACCAACCTCATTATTTTCATGATCCGCACCCTCCGTATACTTCTTCTTCGGATTAAACGAAATTTCATACAGATTTCCACCCAAAGGCTTGGAAACAAATGTATCATTTTTTGGTAAATCGATCGCAGCATTCAAAAAAGAAACTACTTCCATTACAGGAGGAGAAGGATCCAATGCATCATTCATTTCAATGATGGCGAAAGCTTTGATGGCATCTTCCAAGCGGTCGTTGTAATCGTCGCCGGGGTCCAAATCTTTCTTCACATCCTCACGCAAACGCTTTTTATGCGTATCTGCATACTCGTCCACATCTACATTTCCAGCTTTCTTCGTTTTGAAAGCATCATCGTATTTGTTTTTCAGGAAGCGGTGGAAAACGTTAAGTAAATCTTTTCTATCTCAAGTATTATCTAACTCTTGATTTCTCTAAATTCTGTTTTTTTAAATTACTGTTGAAAAATGCATTATTTTGCTTTCACAAAGTTTGAATTCCAAAATCTTAGACTGTTTTCATTTTTTACATTTTCTGTTTTTGAGATCGATTATTCATAATTGGATAACAAGGTCTTATCAAAAACTGTGTAATATTTGAGGTGAAGCAAGTGAAAAAAATATTTGGAGACGAATTCCGTAGTATTTTTAATCGCTATTACCACGATTTATCTTCTCAAAATAACAGTATAGCCAGACACCAAAATTATAGTCCATTTCAATTTCTGTTACACCAATTCGATCAATCACTCCATAATCTTTTTGATTATACACTAAATCAATTATCAATTTTGAATTGTCCATAATCTGAAGTTGACATGTCTCTTGATCTAATCTTTGATACTTTAATTGAAATTCACTGGATAAAAGCTTTGTTTGACCTTTATAATAAACAAAGTTGTCACTAGAATTTAATCCTATTGCAAATATTTCATTATTTATATAATCAAATACCCCATCCATATTTTTTATATCATCAATTAACAAAGATTTTCTTCTTAAATCAAATTGATTATTTGAATGTAGAATACCATATTGAATAAATGTGTTTTTAAAGGATCGTAATTTTCTCATCGAATTAAATATTTTTCTAAAATTGGTATCAAGGAATTATGCTCATTTGGAAATTTCTCCAATAAATATTGTCTATTAAATCTTCCTCCTGGTCTAGAAGCCGATTCAATTATCTGATCCCATGATTTCAATTTTACGGTTCTCAAATAATCTATAGTTGGACCAAGCTCATCACCATAATCTGCTAGATTCATCCTATATATGTAGGTTCTTAAGTCAGACGGTGTAGCATCTTTATATTTGATTCCAAGATACCTCCTCATTTGATGAAGTTCTCTTGCAATCGTCTCTTTTGATTTTCCACCCGCAGAAATTAAGCTTTCTCCATAAGATTTTAGTGCAACAACTTCTCCTTCATATGCAATCCTTAATGGATGTTGCATTAAATCACCTACAAAATTTCCCGTTTCCGTAACATCATCCAATGAACTTTCTACAAATGTATCATTTTTTTCTGATTTCGTTTTAAACGCATCATCGTATTTGTTTTTGAGGAAGCGATGGAAGCCTTCAAACA
This sequence comes from uncultured Flavobacteriales bacterium, assembly GCA_964425255.1. Taxonomy (GTDB): domain Bacteria; phylum Bacteroidota; class Bacteroidia; order Flavobacteriales_D; family Crocinitomicaceae; genus CAYRMV01. Next base: position 2,781 of record CAYRMV010000173.1, on the reverse strand, counting down.
GTTCTTGGAGTTTTTCCCAGAATGCGGTGGCTCCCTTTTTCATTTTGCTTAATACGTTCTTAATAAAGTTCATGAAGAACGATACCACCCCATGCGCAGCAGACACGGCTTTTCCGATGAGATCAAGGCCTATTTTAACACCACGCAACAAGGGCTTGAGGATCTTGGTCACCACTTGCATGCCTTTTAGTGCGCCTTTTACCCCTAGCCAAATACCGCTACTCAGCACCGCAAGGACAATTTCAGGTACAATAAAACCGATGATTTTACCCATTGAGAACCCCTGTTCAAAAGGAGAACCTCCCGCAAAACCAACCAACGCCTTCGCTATTGCTGCTCCCAGTTTCATTCCCTCATTGCGTAACACTACACGCATTCCCCCCATCATGCCGGCAATCACATCCAAGAAACTCAAATCTTTTAAGGTTTGACTAACTTCAGAAATGTTTGTCATAACATACTCGAAAGCATCTCCAGCAAATTCACCTATTTTTTTATACGTTTCGGGATCTGTCAATAGTTCCGTAACTGATACGAGTGTTTCGCCAATGGCAGCAAAACTATTGATCAAATCAGCTCCCCAGTAGTATAGTCCTGTCACAAAACCTTCCACCAGTCCTTTGTAATGTTCGAGTTGGGTCAGATTTCTCAAGGTTCTTTCTAAATTCAACAGCAACAGCTTCGGATCACTTTTACTCAAATGGTCAAAATAGCCAACATTGAATGAAATGAGTAAATCATAGATGAGCGAAGCACTCACCACTGCGCCACCACCCGGAATAAGTGGAGCTAGCGGAGCCACATACTTGTCCAACCAAGTCCAGTCGGTTTGCAATTTCTTAAACAGTGATAATTGCATCTGATAGTAGCGCTGTATGTTTTTCTCCCGTTGCTCTTGTGGGATTGTGGCCCACCAATCCAAGAACGAATGAATGAGTAGCGACGTAGGTGAATTATCAATGATCCATTGCCCTCCATCTTCTGCCCAATTGGTGTGATCAAATTTTTGAGAGGCAGGACGCTTGTGGATCAAATAATACATCTCGGCGGAGCTTGGAATCCACATGCGCAATCCTTTTCGTACGACGGTTTGCTTCCATGATTTTGGATCATTCGGATCAAAACCTGCTTTGAACCCAGCGCCTGCTTCGTCTCCTCTCCATTTTTCGTTGTAGCGAGCCAACTCTAAAACATAGTTTCTGTATTCACCGCTTGATTCTACGACCCCTACTCGATCTTCGCTTGATGGAGAATAATACTTTCGAGCAATCCCCAATAATGTTTCTCCCTCGCCAACAAGATGATAGCGTACATCAGGAGCAGGTAATTTGGTTTGAACAAGGTGTTTGGCGACATAGCCTTCTTTTCCCGTTTCGGTCATCACCCAATACCATCCAGGATCCATTCCGTTACTTCCTACAACCGTTTCTTTCAGAATGGTCATGCGAGTGCCAAAAGGCAAATGTTCAATGATACTTTTTTGTACAACACTCAACGAAACGGGATTTCCTTTGATGGTAGGATCTTCGGGTGTAAAGGGCATGCTACGTAAATTCACTCCTCCATTTTGCCATTCTCCTGTACGAGAACTGAATCCTTCTGGATCCTTTGCTAATCCAGTTAAATTATTTACTTCTTTGAATGTTATTTTTCCTCCTATTTCTGCAAATGTTTGCTCTTTTTTCGTTTGTTCTTTTTTTAGCGCTGTCTTTATTGTCTGCAATGTAAGTGGCGTTAGTAAGCCGATCCCCGTTGTTAACTTAGGTAACACTATTTTTTGCGCACGCTCAACCGCCCGTCTAAACACTTCACTTTCCTTGGTGGCACTTTTCGTACTTTCGGAGAGTTTCTCCCCTTTCAACTCCAAAAAATGGAAAACCAACTGAATATCAGCAGGACCAATAGGATGCTGGTCGTAGTATTTCGCGAATGAATCACGTTGTTGAAGTTCTGATTTTTTACCTGTGATGGAATCAACATATATCCAAAATCCGTCATATTTTTGCTTATTAAGTAATTCATGACGTACCGCATCCCGATTCCCGCCATACCAGTAGACATACAAAGTAGGAACCTGTTTTTTAGTTACCTGATAGATCTGCGGTTTGCCGTAAACTGCTCTGAAACTTGAAAGATCGGGGACTGCTTGCCCCAATGACCAACCCAGACTCAACTGTTTTCGAGCCCATTGTTTCAAATAGTCATTGGATACTTTTGCATAAACGAGTAAGTTTCGGAACGTTTTAAGCACCAAATCCCATTGAAAATACGTTTTTTGACTCGTTGTCAATTCCATGTCAAATCGAATCGAGGAGCGCATAGAAACATCTTTGGGATCTAGATCTTTTTGCTCTGTCACGGAAGATTCATTCAGCTCTGGCGGAGTAGATGCTTCGATCCCAGAATCTGTTAACGAACTATTAATTAATTCATTTATATTTAAAGGTTCTTCATTCAAAGACATTGTTGGAATCTCCTCCTTTTGATTTTCATCCAAAATCGTTGTTGGATTACCAACTGATGGCGCTTTCACATATTGACTTGAATTAGAAGGGATTTTTACTACTTCTGGCTGTGAAATCTCTTTTGGATTGCTTTCGACCTCATTTTCTGGTTGAGAAACCATTGACACTCCATGTTGGGGAATAATATCCGCAATCGTGTTTTGTTCCGGCTGAATGAATCTCGCTTGCTCCTCTTCTTCGGATCTATTTACCACAGCCTTTTGCTGAATCGTATGTGCCAATTCATGTGCGAGAAGCGTTTTTCCTTCCTTTGTGT
>CAYRMV010000172.1:0-6466 GCA_964425255.1 uncultured Flavobacteriales bacterium | reverse complement strand
ATTGTAATCTCTTCCCATTTCGTTGAAACGCATGCGTTCTGTTGAAATTCGGTTTTCCATTCCTTCGTATTGTGCCTGGAAATCACGAAAAGCTTGAACGGATTGCAATTGAGGATAATTCTCAGCTACAGCCATCAAACGACCTAATGATGAACCAAAAGCATCTTGCGCTTTTTGGAATTTTGCCAAATTTTCTTCCGTCAAATCATCCACACTCAATTTGATTTGAGTTGCAGAAGCACGAGCTGCCATCACTTCTTTTAAGGTTGTACTCTCAAATTCTGCTGCACTTTGCACGATTTGGAACAGATTTTTCGTTTTGTCCATACGTGCTTGGTAAGCCACTTCGACTTGCTGCCATTGAGCAGTTACAGATTCTTCTTTTGTTACCATACCGTTGTATGAACTACATCCATTGAAGGATAACAACAGCAACAAACCGCCAATCACAAGTAAGGTAATCGTTGATCTTTTCATTTTTACGTTTTTATTTTTCTTGTTAAAGTTACAATATTATCTCAATTCTTGTTCCGATGATGAAAAATTGACTTTTTGTCAGTTTCTTTTAACGAATCTTAACTTTGTCGCCTAGAAATGTGGGCTCTGGTTCAAACCAAACATCATAAAGAACCTTGACACGTGCCAATTTTTCACGCATTTTAGTCAGAAATCCGCCATAAGCGATCACATCTTTAGCTGGAAATCCAATGATGTCATGATTTCTTTTTTGACCGATGAAAATACCACGTTGAATGTGAAATTCTTGTGAAATCAGCGTATAGGAAGTGAGATCAAATACTTTTTCAGCACGAACAATGGATTCGTAGGTCGAAAAGCCAGCGTAATCAAGTATGATTTTTTCACTTGGAATTCCTCGAGCAACTAACGCATCGCGCATGTCTTTGGGTTCGTTGTAATTTTCGTTGCTGTTGTCACCGCTAACCAAAATCAATTTAATTTTCCCGGCGTGATACAGTTGAGCAGCAGCTTCAATACGGTAACTGAAGAAAAAATTCTTTGCGCCAGACTTTAATTTTTTCGAAGTTCCTAGTAAAACGCCAACTTCTTTTTTTGGAATTGTTTCTATGGATTTGTAAATATATTTTTCGGAAAAAGAAGACACATACCAGTCTGATAAAAAAATGATTGCAATTATTGCGAGTAAGGTATAGATGATCCACTTTTTTAATTTTTTCATGGTTGAGAATTTTGGGAGTTCAAAGGTGAAAAAAAAATCAATTTGTTGTTTTTAAAAAAGAAAAATTCTTAACTTAGGTAGAAACTTAGTTTACATGGAACAACGAAATTCAATCAAATTTTGGGCAGAAGATGATCGCCCAAGAGAAAAAATGCTGTTGAAAGGTAGAAATGCACTTTCTGACACGGAACTTTTAGCTATTTTAATTGGTTCAGGTACGCGGACACTTTCTGCAGTGGAAGTATGCAAACAGATGTTGGCAACTTGTAATCATGATTTGCATCAATTTTCACGTTTAACATTAAAGGATTTGTGTGCATTTAAAGGAATTGGACCTGCCAAAGCTATTACAATCATGGCTGCCATTGAATTGGGAAGAAGAAGAAAAAATCAAGAACGAACCGAAAAAGAAAAATTAATCTCACCTAAAGCTGTTTTTGAGCACATTCGTCCACTTTTAACCGATTTGGATCACGAAGAATTTTACATAGTTTTGTTGAACCGTCAAAATGAGGAGATTAAAACCATTCGGATTTCCCAAGGTGGTTTCAATTCAACTTTAATTGACATCAAGATGATTTTGTCTTATGCATTGGAATTCAAAGCAAATAGTATGATTTTGGCACATAATCATCCGAGCAATACCTTGAAAGCAAGTAACGAAGATATTCGAATGACTCGAAAGATTGTAGATGCTGCTCGCTTGATTGAAATTCCTGTATTAGATCACATCATTGTAGTAGATGATAATTTTCTCAGTATGGCTGACAATGGCTTGATGTGATAAAATTCCGTAAATTCGGGACGTTAATTCTAAAGTTCATGTTGAAAATCATCACAATTGTTGGTGCAAGACCTCAAATTATCAAAGCTTCTGCACTCAGTAGAGCTATTTCTACCTATTTTTCGGATAAAATATCCGAATTGATCGTTCATACGGGGCAACACTATGATGAAAATATGTCAGCAGTGTTTTTTGATGAATTGGGTATTCCACAACCTCACACCAATTTACAAGTGGGAAGTGGATCACATGGACAGCAAACAGCGCGAATTTTAGAAGGAATAGAACAGTTGATTCAAACGGAAAAAGCAGATGCCTTAGTCGTTTATGGTGATACAAATTCAACCATAGCAGGAGCCTTAGCAGCATCTAAAATTGACGTGCCAGTTGTTCACATTGAAGCGGGTTTACGAAGCTTTAACAAACGAATGCCTGAAGAAATCAACCGCATTTTGTGTGATCACGTTTCTACCTTATTGTTTTGTCCAACCCAAACAGCGATTGACAATTTATCTCGAGAAGGATTTTCGTTAGATTGTTCGTACAAAGCTGATTTAGACAAACCCCATGTATATGCGTGTGGCGATATCATGTTTGACAATAGTTTGTATTTTTCAACTATTTCAGATACAAAATCAACTATTTTATCCGAATTAAATTTAGAGAAAGATCAGTTTATTTTAACAACCATTCACCGCAATGCAAATACCGATGATACTCAAAATTTGAATTCCATTTTTAGGGCATTGTTACATGTGTTTGAGGAAACGAGTTTGCCAATTATTCTTCCGATTCATCCACGAACTAAAAAGATGATGGATCAATTGCTAGATGCAGATTTAGCAGCTAAAATTACAGCAAAAAATGCCATTCGATTAATTCCACCAGCAGGATTTTTGGATATTATTTCATTAGAAAAAAATGCCCGATTAATTATTACAGATAGTGGTGGATTGCAAAAAGAAGCGTTTTTCTTTCAAAAACCTTGTGTGATCTTACGTCCCGAAACAGAATGGGTGGAAATTGTACAGAATGGAAATGCCATATTAGCAGATGCTGACGAGAAGAGAATTATTAATGCAGTGAGTGAATTGCTTGGGAGAAAAGATTTCTCCTATCCATCTATTTTTGGTGATGGAAATGCTGCCAAATTTATTGCTGAAAAAATGCTAGAACAAATAGTTAAGCAATGATCATCTATGCTGAAATAGTAACAGAACGGTTGGTTTTTACACTTGATTTCGTTTTCCAACAACGCGGGATTGTGTATCAATTGACCAATGATGTGGTTACTTTTCAACATGGAGTTTCACCTAAGTTAAATTATTCAAATCAAAAGTTAACTGCGGATTTACAAATATCGCCTGCTCATTTATTGTTTTCAGAAGATATTCAAACAGAAGGAATTGAAAGGACAACATGGTTTACAGTTGATTGTCTCTCTTTTCGTAAAATCTCGGATCCACTTGCTTCTATTTTTTATATTCTTTCTCGCATGGAAGAATATTTCCCGAAAAAACTCGATAAACACGAACGTTTTTCTGCGAAAGAAAGTATTTTGTACCAAGAAAATTGGTTGCAACAATGCATTTGTGATCGTTGGGTGGAGGCAATCTTTTTGCAGTTAGCGCTCCCAAAACCAAAATCAACTAATCCGATTACGATTCCTACTTTTGACATTGACAATGCACGAGCATTTGAGTGGAAAGAAGGTTGGCGCTCGCTTTTAGCTCAATGGAGAGATCAACTTCGTAGAGATCAAGACCGTATTGACAGGCGGAAAAAAGTAAAACTAGGAAAAAGCAAAGATCCGTATGATACCTTTGATTGGATCATCGCCATTGCACAGGCTTTTCCGGAGACAAAAGTTTTTTGGTTGTTAGGCGATTACAGTAAATACGATAAAAACATTTCGCATTCGGATGAACGACAATATCAATTAATTCGGTCGATTCAGCAAGTTGCGGAGGTAGGAATTCATCCAAGTTACAAATCGAACGAAAGTGCTTATTATGTTCAACAAGAAGTCAATCGCTTAAGTACGATTTTGGAAGAACCTATTTTAAGTAGTAGGCAGCATTTTTTAAAAGTTACATTTCCAGAAACATACAGTCGATTGATTGAATCAAAAATTCAACATGATTTCACGATGGGCTTTGCAGAAGAACCCGGTTTTCGAATGGGAACAGCTCGAACGGTTTCTTTTTTTGATTTAATAAAAAACCGTAGAACCGATTTGCAACTTCATCCATTTTGCTACATGGATGGAACCTTGTTGGAATATAAAAACTATTCAATTCAAGAGTCCAAAGAGTTGATTCTAAAATTATACAAGGAAATTGTTGACTATGGGGGCGATTTTCAGTTTTTGTGGCACAATGAAACCATAGGTGATTTTGGAAAATGGAAGGGATGGAGCGAAGTTTTACATTTTTCACTTTCTCTTAAGCACAAATTAAAATGAACACGTTTTCAATTCCCAAAGCTACAATAGAAATGAAATGGGGAGAACCAGTTTGTTTGATTGGAAGTTGCTTTTCGGATGAATTAGCACCTCATTTTCAACAAAATGGTTTTTCTTGTTATTCCAATCCATTTGGGACTTTGTTTCACCCTGAAGCGATAGCCAATTTCATTGATTTTATTCTTTCTGACAATGCGGAAATTCCCATTTATCAGCGAGGAGACTTGTTTTTTTCTTGGTTGGCGTCAGGAACTATTTTTGCCTATTCTGAAGAGGAACTAACTACCAAAATTGAGCGAATTAAAAGCGATTTTTTACTTCAATTAACTCAATCTAAGTGGTTGATTTTTACCTTAGGAACAGCTTGGGGATATCGTTTAAAAGAATCTTGCTTGTTAGTTGCGAACTGTCATAAAGCGAGTTCATCTCTTTTTGATAAAGAATTGACTGAAATGGAAACAATGAAGCACAAATGGATCGATATTTTGGCTAAAATCAAACAAATCAATCCGAATGTTAAGTTCATTTTTACCGTTAGTCCAGTGAGACACATTCGAGATGGATGGTGGGAAAATAATCGAAGCAAGGGAAGATTACATGAATTGATTTTTCAATTGTCTCAAACGATTTCATTATCTTATTTTCCATCTTACGAGTTAGTTGTGGATCACTTGCGCGATTATCGTTTTTTTAAGGAAGATGGAGTTCATCCCAATGAACTAGCAGTTAAAACAGTTTGGAACCGATTCAAGGAAACTTACTTTTCGGAAGAGCTTCAAGCTTTTATTCAGACTTATTCACACTTGCGTCAACGTTGTTTTCATCGAAGTTTATATGCTGAATCTATGGAAACTAAGCGTTTCAATCAAGCAACATTTGAACAATTAAAACAGTTTTTAAACCAACATGCAAGCATTTTTCTGGATGACCAAATCAAAACTTGGATGAGCGAAAACGCAAATGATAGATTAAATAAGTAGCTGCTAAAGAACAACAAACTGCACCAAAAATAAATCCAGCTGAAATCGATGAAAACGTTCGATCATAAAATGCACCAGCCATCATTGATCCGGTAAAAATGCCTGATTCCATTGCGATAAACATCGTTCCTGCACCAACTCCACGTCTGTGTGCTAAGGATAAATCGGCTGTCCATGCAAACAAAGTAGGACTTGTAATGCCTGTAGCTATACCAAAAATAATGGAACCAAGCGTGTAGGTAAAAGTTGTTTTTGCAAATCCAGTGATAAGCATTGCTAGGGTTAGCACGAGCACACCGATTAACATGGTTTGTCGTCGTCCAATATTGTCGGATAAATTTCCGGATAGAAGTCTGACTAAAATAGTTGAGAAAACATAAAATAGAAAGAAATGTCCTTTGTTTTCCAAATGTAAAAAATCAGAAATTTCGGGTGAAAGGGTAAACACAATTCCAGAACAAGTTGCCGTTAAAAACATGACAAATGCAGAAGGTAAAACGGGCGGCTCGAACACATCATTCCATGTAATTTTTAAGTAAGACACCTTAAATTTTTGTGGTTCAGCCAGCGATTCTTCAACGATAAATACAAGTAAATAGGCGAGAAGAGCAAAAACAGAAGCAATGATAAACATTCCATTTATGTTTGTCCAGGAGATGATAACATGACTGAGTGATTGACCAAAACCAATTCCCAAGGAACTAAAAGTTCCAAAAATTCCCATTCCGAAACCGCGTCTATCAGCAGGGAGAATATCCGTTACCAAAGCAGTTGCACCTGTTGGGGCAAATCCAGCGCTGAAGCCATGGAAAAAACGAATAACAAAAAAAAGAAAAACACTGTGACATAAAGGATAAAGTAAATTTGCTAAAGTGCAAATAATCAAACCGATTGCGATTACTTTTTTTCGACCAATGTGATCGGCTAGTTTCCCAGAAAATGGGCGTGTTATTGCTGCTGAAACAGTAAATATTGCAATAATCAAACCGATGTAATTTTCTCCTTTAAGTTGTAATAAGAACTGATTTAATTCGGGTAGG
>CAYRMV010000171.1:0-6537 GCA_964425255.1 uncultured Flavobacteriales bacterium | reverse complement strand
CGTTGACTTGTGTTTACAATTTGAACAAATGCATTTTGTAACATTTCCTTCTCAGTCAGTTCAATTTGTTTGATACTTTCTTTACTCTGAATTTGTTGTTGTTTTCCTTTTTCGAGTTGTACGTTTGCTTTGATTTCATTTCCGAAATGAGAACCAATGTATGCACTTAATGAGAGTAAAGCAAAACCTGCTTCTTGAGTCGAAAACCAATCATTTCCTGCTAGTTTCATTCGGATTTGTTGTGCTAATTTTTCCGCATTTTTCTGTTTCCCCATCATACTCATACATTCCAAAATCATGGTTTCATCACGAAAATCAGATCCAAACGTATGAGAAAGTTCCCGATACGGTTTGACATAAGTAGCCAATCCAGCAACCATTTTTTCAGCAGTGGTTTTTTGTCCCATTAAATAATAGGCTGTTGCCAAACGCCAAGTTGCTTCGTTGGATAAACTTTCTTCTCGAAGACGATTCATAGCACCCAATTCCGCTTCTCCACTCAATGCTAAAGTATACAATCGGTAAGCTTGCATTTGAATATGTGCTTCCTCCGCGCGCGAATGATTCATACTATTTGACGAATTTGACCATTCCACTGCTTGCTTTTTTTGAAACTGAATCCATTTTGATTTCAATGAACTTGGAACTGAATACCCTTGCTTTTCTGCTAAAATCAAGAAATGTCCCGCGTAATTTGTACCCCACTCATTGACCGATGTTTCACCTGGCCAGTAGGCAAAACCACCATGATAAGTCTGAAAAAGTCCCAGCCTTTTGATTGCTTGATTGATGTTTTTCTCAATCTTGATTTGTTGTTTTTTATCCAATAAAATGAAATTTTTCAAAACCAATTGAGGAAAAGCCCCCGATGTTGTTTGCTCCAAGCATCCATGTGGATATTGAATTAAATAGTTCAAATGCTTCTCAAGTGATATCGAAGGAGAAAGGGATAATTCAACAGTTGATTTGTTGGTACCCTCATACCCAAAATCTTTCCATTTATATGACCATTTTTCACCCGGTTTTATCTCAATTTGTGTTATTTCTGTTGAAATCGGATTGGGCATCCGTACATCTAATTCAATCGATGAAACCGCAGATTCATTTCCTGAAATCGCTTTTAATTGAATGGATGAAATTCCAATTTTGCTTTTCACTTTTACACGAAACGAGACCAATTGATCACCTGGTTCATCAAAATGAATTTCTTTTTTATTTGATCCAAGGACTTGCAACAAATCATTCGTTTTCAATTCAATCAATACTTTTTTCACTTGCTTTTCAGTAGCAAAAACATGAACGGGTAATTCCACTTCTTCTTCGGGAGAAAGAACCCTAGGAAAAGAAGGCAAGAGCATCAAGGGTTTTCGAACTTCTACTCTTTTTTCGGTCGAACCATACGCAAACTGGTCCCGAGCGATCAACATGACACGCAAAGAACCAACATAATTGGGAATTCGAACTGTGTGGGTTTTCTTTCCACCTGCTTCCACAACAAATGTCCCCAAATGCATAACAACAGGTGGAAAACGATTGGCTTTCGGATTTTTTCCGCGTGCCTCTTCCCCATCTCCACCGATCTGATGTACTTTCGACCATTTTCCAGCATACGCTCCAATGACATAATCATACATATCCCACGTAACAACTCCATGTGCTTCACGTGCGTAAAATGTATTCCAAGCATTGGGTGTTTTAAATCGAGTAATATCCAACAATCCCTCGTCCACAAGAGCCAAGGTGTAGGTCATTTTACGTCCAAATGTTTCTTTCACATCGATTTTCACATCCGTTTCAGGTCTTATTACGTCTAGCATCTTAATTTCTGGATGAAGCTGCGTCTGAGGATCAACTACATAAATCGGTAAAATTCCATACATCCGAATCGGTAAATCATTGCTTGTTTTTTCATGCGGTTGTATCAAAGTAATATGAACATAGGCATTGGGAGCCATTTCTGCACTCGCTTTGAAACGATATTTAGTGATTCCTGCTTGTGTGTTTACCCAAAAAGATTCAAGAACACGTGCCCGATTTTCGATCGAAATCAACGCGCGACCATTCGAAGGAGAAGGAAAAGAAACTTCTATTTCTTGCCCTTTTTGATATTCATCTTTGTCGGTTGAAAACAACAAATGATTCGCTCCTGTTGCACTAGATTTACTGGAAGGATTATTCCATATCGACCAATCAAAATGAACTAATTTTCCTGTTTGATGTTTGCTTTCTAGATCGGTAGCTAAGACGATATAATCGCCATATTCTCTGTCATTTACTCCCAAATTAAAATGAGCTTGATCTGACTTCATTTGAATCACTGTATCCTTGAACAAATACATTCCCAAACGAGAAGCATATTCGGCCAAATTTTGATCGTTGTATTCATACCACCAATTGGATTGAATCCTGAAAAATTGCACATGGATTTTTCTACCCGAAATAGATTTTCCCGCTTTGTTTAATGTAACAAGTTCAAAACGATGTTTTTGATTGGTTTCCAACGTTCGATTTCCATTTTTTAATTGAGGCACATGCAAACCAACATAGGAAGAAAAAGGGGAAATCAGGGTGGTAAATCGATCCTGACTAAAATCACCACCAGGTTCAAACACTTTGGTTGAAAATGAAGCTTGAATCATTCCCGGAATTTCTTTGTTTAGCTTGTATTTTAATGGGATTAATACTTTTCCATTCTCATCCAAATTACCATCAAATAAAGTCAATTCTTGTCGTTCAAAATTGCGTAAGGGCGAATCAAACGTATAATTTGTGTATTTACTAAAGTGAGTTTTGGTTTGTTTTAATTCCAGATCAACCGTTGTTTTTAATGAAGAAGCTTTGGTTCCGTGCAACCATTTCACCTCCATTTTCACTGTAGAATCAACCAGAAATTCTTCATTAATTGGAAAATCAATTTTCAAGCGATTTGGTCGAATCATTTCCACTTTCATCGATTTAGTAAAACTCTGATTTCCAATCGTTACTTTCGCTAGATAATTGCCTGTTATGGCTTCCTGATCCGTCTTACAACGAAAATCATACACTCCGTTTACATGTTTCACACTGATTTTTTCATACACCACATTTCCTCTTGGATCCATTAATTCAAATTGAATGGGATGATTGTTAGGTAGAACTTGTTCTTTTTGCTGCAAAACAAAATGGACATACATCGAATCGCCTGGACGCCAAACCCCACGTTCAGCATACAAAAAACCATTCAAGCCTTTATGAATAAAATTTCCACCAACATCAAAACGTTCCAAAGAATTGGAATAAGCTTCACCTAATTTCAAATATCCGCGTTGCTTGCCTTTTTTGATTAAAACGAGAAAGGGTTTTTCTGTTAATTTGATCGAAAATTTCCCTTGTTCATCCGTTTTTCCGGCTACTATCACTTGCTTGGCAAAATCATAAAACTCTACCGTTGCCAAATTGACTGGATTAGTTGAAACCATGTCTGAAACAAAAACATGGTGTTTTTTATCTTCATCTTGTTTCACAATAACTCCTAAATCGGAAGCTAAAATATTGCGCGAAACAGCTTTACCATGGTAGTATCTTTTTTGGCAAGGAGAATAATCATCCGAATAATAATCCCACGATTGATATTCATTGTTCCAGCCTTCATTGTCCCATTTTCGTTCGCTCCATTTTTCTTCTTCCGGACTCAATTTATTTTCCGACCAATAATAATCTTCCTCATCCGAATCACTTTCTTCTTCTGGACAATCGCAGATCGCATATTCTCTCTTAAATTTTATAGAAACGCGGTAAATAGATCCCGGATCAGGTTGGATTAACTTATTTAAATCAATCACGTGTTGACTCCATGTTTTTCCATTTTTTTCGTCTGAAAGATTGATTTTTTTCTCCGCAACCACATTCCCAAAACGATGCAGTGCATCTTCCCCATCCAAATTATTTAATTGCAAAAAATGATGAATGTTTTCTTCAAATATCTTGATCACACGAACATCAACTGCTTTCAGACTAATGGCTTCAAAAGGAAAGATCAATCCTTGAGAATTAGGCAAAATCACTCCGTTTCCACGAATTCGAACCCTCGGTTTTGGATCATGAAACACAACGTTTTCTTCGATAGAATGAATACAACTGTGTCCTTTGAAATTTTGAATTCCTTTCGAAATTTTTAGTTTCTTTTCTCCAACGATAAAATCCTTCAAATAAATGGACAATTTACTTCCATCTACACTTGTAACCAAGTCTTTTTGACCTTCCAACTGAACGAGTCCTCGAATATCCTGCAGGGGATTCAAAGGTTCAGAAAAAAACACTTCAATGTGTTGATCCTCGTTTTCAATCAGTTCGATGTTTCGAATTTCAAAATCTCCAATTGCGGGCACACGGAAAGTTTCATCATACATACTTTTCGAATCAATCGAAGAACCATCAATTTGGATGGAAATCACATTTGTTTGTCTTCCTCGTTGAATTCGATCTACGCTAAATTCATATGTATTTTCTTCCCATGTTTTCGACAAATGAACCGGTAATTTTTTTCCAAGATAGTTCACCACAAAACAAGGAAGCACTTCTTTTTCTGTTGGAAAATCAGTAAATTTTATTTTCCCTTTCAATTGCATAAAATCGACTTCGTAATCGTGTTCATGAACCAAATTGACTTCTTTTACAAAAAATGTCTGTTCATAGGTATTCAATAATATACCAAACGAACGGTGCGTTTCTGGAACTTCCATCACTTGATCTAGCTGAAAAAAAGCGGTATAATTTTGACCCGATTTCAATGGCTTGTCAGGTTCAAATTCAAGGGTAAATGGATTCACAACATGCACTTTTCCCTTAACATGTGGTTCCATCGTAAACAACGATTGAAGTTTGGAAGTATCAATGTTATTTTCTCCAATTAAATAAGGTGCATTTTTCCAATCAAACAGCGAACCATTTAATTGAATTTTAATGCGTTCGTTGCGTGAAATGGCATCCGAGGTGTAACCAGAAACATACCGAGAAAACGAATTATCGGATTGAATGATGCGCGGTTTAGACTGTGAACATGCCCACAAAACAGACAGTAAAACAAGCAATTTAATACCAAACAGGTAATTTTTACGAAGAAAAACAGGAATAGACATACACTTTTTTTCTCCAAAGATGTATGGATTAGATTAAAGGTGATCGTGTGTTTTAGGAAGTGTTCGTATGATTTGATTATTCGTTATCTATTTCCAATTATTTGATTTTACAAATAGAAAAATAGTGCTTTAATCTTTCTTTTTCTTCAATTGATCTTCCACGCGTTTTGTGATTACATTAAACAGCAATTTTGCTTCCTTTTCATCTAATTTTTTTCCAAAACGGATTGTTTTTCCTAAATAATCAAATTCCAAGCGTTCCCCCCCATTTACCCAAGGAGAAGCTTCCCAAACTGCCTGAATCGAATTTTCCTTTGGTTGTGAAACACGGATTTTTTGTATGTTTTCCAAAAAGTAGGGTTTCGCTTTTCCGTAGCCTTTAATCGTATTTTTGATCGTGAATGAAATTTCATCTATTTTGAGTAATTCTTTTCCCCAAAGCAACCAGAAAAATGCACGACCGACACGAATCGCATAATAAAACCAAAACACCAAAAACACGAATAAAATAACCTGTTCTTGTTGGTTCAACTCAAAAGCTGAAAATGACCAAAAAACAGTTCCACCGATGGTCAACCACATAGCAAACCAAGCTCCCATCAACGATTTTTTCCATCCAATATTTTGCGGATAAATCACAAAAGTTGTTTTCTTTTTATCGTCTAAAAAACTGACACGTTCACCAATCCATTTCATGTTACAAAGATAACAAACAAAGCAAAACAAGGTGATTGATCCTGAATTTCCTTGTATCTTTCTCCAATTTGTAGAAGAGATTGATTTGGATGTCGGTAGGATTCGTATCTTTACTGCGCGAAATTAGAAAATGAAAACTATGAAGAATGTTGCCGTAATCGGAGCTGGTACAATGGGAAATGGAATTGCGCATACATTTGCTCAATTTGGATATACTGTTTCTTTGATTGATATTTCACAAGCATCCTTGGATAAAGGTATCGCTACGATTGCTAAAAATTTAGATCGTCAAGTAGCAAAAGGTGCTTTAACAGAAGAACAAAAAGCAGAAACACTCGGTAATATCACCACTTTCACTTCCATTCCAGATGGAACTAAAGGGGTTGAATTAGTGGTTGAAGCTGCAACTGAAAACATTGATTTAAAATTGAATATTTTCCGCCAACTTTCTGAATGTACGGACGAAAATGTCATTTTAGCATCTAATACATCTTCCATTTCGATAACAAAAATTGCATCGGTTACCAATCGACCTGAAAAAGTAATTGGAATGCACTTCATGAACCCTGTACCTGTTATGAAATTGGTTGAGATAATACGTGGATATTCAACTACGGATGAAGTGACCAATCTAATTATGGATATTTCACGCAAGCTAAACAAAGTTCCAGTTGAAGTGAATGATTATCCAGGTTTTGTTGCGAACCGAATTTTGATGCCCATG
>CAYRMV010000170.1:0-6582 GCA_964425255.1 uncultured Flavobacteriales bacterium | reverse complement strand
GGAGAGGGAAGAGGAGGACTCCCGAAAAACAACTTGAATAAATTATTTTATCTGAAAATCGAATATTTAATTAAAACTCTTTTACCTCACTTTTTTTTATTTATTTTTCAGTTGTTTGTGTGTTTATTTAGGAAATGAAGAGCTGATATTCTGGAATTATTTTAAAATGTCATCGTCACCGAAAAAAAAATTACTGATTTTTCTTGAAATTCTCTGCCTGTTCAAAAATCTCTACATATACTTCATCGCGCTCTACAGGTGGATAGCCAAATTCATCGAGTAATAGTATTAAACCTACTTTCAAAGCCGATTTTATGTCGTCTCGTTTGTTCCAGTCGGGGAATTTGGCTTGACCATCCACAAGGTCTTTGACTGCTTTTGCTAGTGCAATCATTTTGTCGTCAGGATAGTTGAAGTCGTATTTGATACAAAGTTCTTTTAGAATATCGTAAAAGGCCTTTTCTTCAAAGTTAATTCCTAATTCGTCTCCTGCTGAAAATTCTTTGTGAACTTCCCAGATCAATTCCGTTAAAGCATTCGCCATTTCTTCATAGACTTCACTTCGCAAAATGTCGTTTTCGTCACGTTGATTGTATCTTTCAACCAATGTTTGCATCTTTTTTGAAAAGTCAATGCCTTTTACTTTGTTAATCTTCTTGATTTCTCCAATAACTCTAGCTAATAATTGTTGAAGTAACTTGATTTTGGTATTGGGCAGTTTTATTTTATCAATTTTGGCTAAATAATCTTCATCAAAAATGTCCTGTTCTGTTTCATTTTCATCTCCTAGTTTGAAAATTTCTTGAACTCCATCACTTTCTAACGCTTCTTTAATCATTTCACGAACACGTGCATTCATTTGAGCAGTATCGGGTGCATTTCCTTTGGTCAATTTGAAAATAATGGAACGAATTGCCAAATAAAAATGTGTGTAATCTCTTTCTGTTTGGCTTAGTTTTTCACTCCCTGAACAAATGTCATAAGCGGCTTTTAATCGTTTCACCAAGCCCATGAAACGGGTTTCTAATTCTTTGGTTTTTTGCACAAATTCTGCGCCTTGATTTAAGGTGTTTAATTGCTCAATTGTACTGCCTTTGAAATACTTTGTATTGTCGAATGTATGCATCAATTTGGCTAATAAATCCAAATGGTCTTTTACTACCACCAATGATTGGTCAATGTCTTCAAAATTATCTTCGTCTCCTTTGTTGTATTTAGCTAATGCCAAATTCATTTGTTTTTTGATTCCGATATAATCGACCACCAAACCTTTGTTTTTTCCTTCAAATTTTCGGTTAACTCTGGAAATGGTTTGAATTAAATTGTGTTGTTGGATCGGTTTATCAATGTAGATGCTGTCCAAAAATGGTACATCAAAACCTGTGAGCCACATATCGACAACAATAGCAATTTTGAAATTAGATTTCGGATTTTTGAACTGGCGGTCTAATTCTTTTCTATCGTCAGAAGTACCCAACATATCCCACAATTCTTTTGGATCGTCTTTACCTCTGGTCATAACCATTTTTACACGTTCAATAGGCTTTAACTCTCGTTTGTCTTTGTCCGTTAATTCTACACCTTCTTCAGCTTCTCGTATTTCAGCCCATTCAGGACGAAGTACAATGATATTTTTGTACAATTCGTAGGCAATTTCACGACTACTACTTACAAACAATGCTTTTCCTTTTACGGTTGCACCTTCTGAAATTCTGTTTTCATAATGTGTAATAAAATCTTCTGCAACGGCACGCAAACGATCAGGATCTCCCAAAATGGTGTACATGTTTGCTGTTTCTGCTTTGCTTTTATCTATCTGATAGTCGTTTGCACCCAATTCAGCTGCTTCTTCGTAGTATTTTTCAATTTTTTCTAACTCACTGTTTTTTAAGGCCACTTTTGCTGCACGTCCTTCATAAACAATTCTAACTGTGATTTCATCTTTTACCGATTCAGTCATTGTGTATGCATCCACTACTTTTCCAAATACATCTAATGTTGCATCAATTGGAGTACCAGTGAAACCAACAAATGTTGCATTGGGTAAGGAATCGTGCAGGTATTTCGCAAAACCATAGGTTTTGGTAACACCTTTTTCAGTAATTTTTACTTTTTGATCCAGGTTTGTTTGACTTCTGTGCGCTTCATCAGAAATACAAATTACATTTGAACGGTCAGTAAGTAGCTGTGTGTCTTCTGTAAATTTATGTATGGTGGTCAAAAATACACCTCCGCTTTGTCTTCCTTGAATCAATTCTCTCAAATGGGCTCTACTTTCAACACTTATTATTGTGTTATCACCAATGAAATTTTTTGCGTTGGTAAATTGTTCTGAAAGCTGTGTATCGAGATCGGTTCTGTCGGTTATTAGAACGATGGTTGGACTACTGAATAATTCACTTTTCATCAACAATCGTGTAAGATATAGCATCGTAAAGCTTTTACCACATCCTGTTGCACCAAAATAGGTTCCACCTTTTCCATCTCCATCTGGTTTCTGTGCACGAATGATGTTTTCAAACAAAGCTCGTGCTGCATAATATTGTGGATAGCGACATACAATTTTTTCGTTCTTTTTTGAACTGTCCGGAATGTAAATGAAGTTTCGAATAATATCTCGCAGTCGATTTTTATGAAACATTCCTTGAATGAGCGTAAACATACTATCAAAGCCATCCACCTCTTTTGCCAAGCCAGCAATTCGTCTCCAAGCATAATAAAATTCATACGGTGCAAAGAACGAACCTGCTTTGTTATTAACTCCATCACTTATCACACAAAAAGCATTGTATTTAAATAGTTCTGGAATGTCTCTCTTATAGCGAACAGTTAATTGTTTAAATGCATCAAAAATCGTAGCTTCCTCACGAATGGCAGATTTAAATTCAAATACCACCAAAGGTAGGCCATTGATATAAAGGATTCCATCTGGTATACGTTTCTCTGTACCTACAATTTCTAATTGATTAACGAATTTGTAGATGTTGTTATCATCTCCAAATTGTTCCTCGTAATCTGATAACAGTTTTAAAAGTTGATCATCTTGAGGTTGGCGTTGTTTACTTAAACCAGAATAATCAATAAGTTGGATATAAATGTCTTTTTGGTTACGGTCTTCTCTTTTCAGAATAAAACCGTCCGAAAGCATTCTCAAAAAGGTTTTATTGCTTTCATATAAATCAGTTGAGGAGAGGGATTTGAGTTGTAGAATGATTGATTTACATTCCGTAGGTGTAATTCCTTCTAATTCATATTGTTTCAAGAGGAAATTAAGTAAATCTTCCTCAATGAGTACTTCTTCTGGATTGCGAATAATCGTATTCCCAAGTTGATGAACAAATCCTTCTTGTGCTAATAATTCGGCAAATGCTCGTTCTAACTTTTCTTCGGTGAATTTCATTGGCTATTTCTCTTCAGATTTTTTTATTTCCTCGATAAGTAAGTTTTGTAATTTGTCTTTTGGTAGTAAGAGCTGATAATCTGCCACTCCAATTGGTTTATTGATATCTTGCAGGGCAATTTCTACATCTAAATGATCTTTGTCGGCACATAGAATAATGCCGATTGATTGATTTTCGTTTTCCCCTTTTTCAAATTTATCAAGCAGGCTCAAATACAAATTCATTTTGCCTATGTATTCTGCTTTAAAGCTTCCTATTTTTAATTCTATGGCCACCAACGAACGTAAACCTCGATGAAAGAACAGCATATCTACAAAATATTCTTTGCCATTATATTCTAGTCGATGCTGGTTACCTATAAAACTAAAACCCTTACCTAATTCTAATACGAACAATTTAATTTTTTCAATCAATCGCTTCTCTAATTCCAACTCTTTTACAGGTTCTGTGATGCTTAAAAAACCAAGATTGTAACTATCTTTAAATACAGTGTTTGCATAATCGGCATTTGGAACAGGAAGCGTTTCGTTAAAATTGTGCGTTTTAATTTGTTTTTGAAGTTGGCCAAAACTATCCATTTTGATAGCATTGAGTAATAAATCTCGACTCCAACCTTTTTCAATAGTTTGGTTAGCGTAAAACTCTACGGCTTCAAATGATTGTATTTTGTTGATTAAAAGTAAATTATGACCCCAGGGTAAAACTGCGACAGCCTGTCGCAGTTTTGAATCTGCTAAACGATAACGTTCATAAAAACGCTTCATATCCCACAAATTACGTGGCGATAAACCCATGTCTGGAAACTCTTTTTTTAGGTCTAAAGAAAGTTGGTTAACAACACCACTTCCGTAACCCTCTTCCAGCTGTTTATCAAAAAGCAATTTACCTAAGTTCCAGTAAGAAGATTGAATGCTACTATTAATCTGTTTGGCAAGTAAAATACGTGAAGTACGAATTTCCTGAACTGCTTGCTGCAATATATTACTGTATTCTTCGGTGCGTATTTTTAGTTCTTTGTTCATTATAACTATTTTGTATATACATCTTCGGGCTTTCGACTTAATCCAATGCTTCTATGTATTGGTTTTCGGACATTTGCGATTGAAAGTTTCTAAATTACATATTTTGATGAAAAAAAATCAATATTTACACTTTAATTGCCTTTCGAACGCAAATGATTTTCCATTTTCTTAAAAATCGATTCAAAATGATCCTTTTTAATTCTTTCCTGAATAAAATCACCCAATGTGGATAGCGTATTATCATCAATCACATACGCTTTATGCGCAAAATGAGACCACGCTTTGTCGAGGTTTGAATAAAATGCTTTGTTGAGGATATCTTGTTCATTTTCATCAAACACAATTTCTTTAAACATTTCCCCGTTTTTCAAGGTCTTGCCTCGTGGCTCGATGATAATATGTAGGTTGTTTGCGCCTTGCAATAATTCTTCAAAAACAATGGTATAAATTAACTCAGGATGTTTGGTTGATTGAAAATAACGTAATCTTTTTGTGTTAAAATTCGATTTTCGAAGTGTTACCAGTTTTACGCCTGCAATACCGTGACCCGCTTTCTCCACTTCGGAAATAATGTGCTTCTTGAGTTCGTATTTGAACGCAACTAATTGGTTTATTTTCTCCTTATTTTCAAGAAAAAATTGAATGTCTTCTTTTTTCATAACTGGTAAACTGATTTTTTGAATATTTTGAATTAAATCGGCTAAGACAAACTGGAAATGTGGGTTTGCATGTTCTTCGTATTCGGATTTAAAGTCGTTGACTTTATTGATGAATTCTAAGTGCGTAAAATTGATATATTCACCTTTGTGATCAAAATTTTGCCAATTGTCTTTTGAAATGGGTTTCAACGAAAGTATAATTCCAATTTTTGAATCTGTTGAAGGAGTTTCCAATTTCACCGAATTCCAGTAATCATCCAAATCATTGTTGAGAGTGTGATAAACCTTGTTTTCAATGATAATGGCTTGTTCGTTGTTGTAAAGCAGTAGATCAATACGACCACGTTTCCCATTTTTGCCAATGCCTTTGGTTGGATATTCGGTTTCGATTTCAAAATCCGTAAACGAGGAAAAATCTTTGGTTAAATCATTCGATTTTTCAGCAATACACGCAAGCAAACTTTTAACAAACAAATCTCTATACCCATGCTCCTCGCGGACGTTCAGAAAGAATGCATAAATGTTGGAAAGCACATTCTCAAAATGCGGTTGCTTGGCTATTTCTAGAAAGGTTTTGGGCTTGTGCTCAATTTTTGGAATTTCTGTGGATTCTAAAAATTGAATTAGTTCTTCAGTGTTTTTAAGCATCTAGTTTTGAATTAGTTTTTGAGATTCTGATAATTTTTTATTCAACTCTATCAACTTTCCTTTTGCCAACGAATAATAGGAATTTCGATAAGGTTTCAAGTTTGCTTTATTGATGTATTCCTCCAAAACATAGCTTCCAGGACCATTTTAAATTTCTTCAAATTCTCCATTTTCCTGAATGTGAATACAAAGCAAAAACTCAGGAACACGTTCCTCCCCAAATGGAAAATAAAAATTACCTTTTAAGGTTGATTTGATTTGAACTTTTCGGTTTGTTTCAATCTGAATAGCATCATGAACAGGTTCGTTTTCTGGAAGTAATGTTAAATTATATTTCTCAGCTGCCAATACTTCACCTATATCGCCAACGAGTTTACCATCTAAGGTGAAATTTTTATTCCAGTGCTTGTATTTTTCTTTTAACTGGAGAGTGATTGCTAGTAGTTGTTTGATTTCTTGCATGCGTTGAATATTTTTAGATTATTGTCTTTAATCGACTATAAATCATTTGATTCGTGGAAAGTCAAAGTTTTGTTATTAATTGATAATATCTATACTTTGCCCTGTCCTCCAAAATATGACCATTAAATCCTTCTAAAATTTCTTTATATTTTTGATCTCCAATTGCTTTATGAATATATGCTTCATGTACAAAATTTAAATACTGAACAATTTCAGCTAAATAATGATGAAATTCTTTGAAATTTATGTCTGCATTAATAAAGGTTTCAATATCATGGTAATTTGCTTTAATTCTTAAGCGATAAATGATATTAAGTAAAGTAGTCTCCGGTATAGAAACATATATTTTATCCCAATGTTTTTTTGAGAATTTTTTTATTAATTCACCTT
>CAYRMV010000169.1:0-6769 GCA_964425255.1 uncultured Flavobacteriales bacterium | reverse complement strand
CTTTGTTTAATAATTCAAAATAACAATTGATATGATGGATATGAAAGAGATTTTTTCAGAACGTTTTAAATCAGCCCGTCTAATGAAAGGTTTTTCATTGCAAGATTTGGCTGATGCCTTGGATAAGAAAGTATCTCGTCAAGCATTACATCGTTACGAGAAAGGCGAAGTTATTCCTGATACCGAAAAAATCAACCTGCTAAGTAAGGTGTTAAATGTAAATCCAGATTACTTTTTTAGGACTACCAAAGTGGAATTGGGCGAAGTGGAGTTTCGTAAATTGAGTAAAATGCCACAAAAAGAGGCTTCTGTAATCAAAGAAAAAACCAAAGAGTATCTTTCAAGGTATTTAGAGTTGGAAGAAATTTTAGGTTTGCCTAATCAGTTTGAAAATCACTTGAAAGATTTTGAAGTTGTTACCAAATATGAACAGGTAAACAGAGTAGCAGAACTTCTAAGAGAAAAATGGGGGTTGGGCAAAAGTCCTATTTTTAACATTGTTGAGCTTTTGGAAGATAAGTATATTAAAGTTATTAAATTAGATGTGGACGAAGATTTTGATGGGTTGCAAACTTTTGTAAACAGAACTATTCCTGTGGTAGCATATAATCTTAAAAAGGCTGATAAGCCTGACAGAATTCGTTTCACTCTTTTGCACGAATTGGCTCATTTGCTTTTGAAATTTGGAAAAATAACAGAAAGACAAAAAGAAACTTTATGTCATCAATTCGCTGGTGCAATGTTGGTGCCAGAGGAAACTTTAAAAGCAGAGCTAGGTAATTATAGAAATAAACTTTCAATAAATGAGTTGGGTAATATCAAAAAACAATATGGTATTTCGATGCAAGCAATTGTAATGAGAGCCAAAGACTGTGGTATTATCAATGAACACTATACTAAACAATTCTTTTTTATGATTAAGCAGATGAATTGGAGAATAGATGAACCTGTTGAATATCAAGGAGTAGAAGAAAGCAATCGTTTTGAGCAACTTTTATTCAGAGCATTAATTGAAGACCAAATTTCAATGTCAAAAGCAGCTTCATTGAATAATCAAACTTTGGCTGATTTTAGAAAGAAACATCAAATCGCATTTTAATTTCATAATTCCCTATGTTAAGCTATGAAAGTGAAAATTGCTATTACCGATGCCAATATCTTTATTGATTTATATGATTTAGGATTAACAAATTATTTTTTTAATCTTGAATTAGATATACATACAACTTCTGCTGTTTTATTTGAACTGTATTCTGATCAACAAGAAATTCTTCAAGCCTATCATTCCGTTGGTAGGCTTAAAGTTCATAATCTACAGGAACAAGACTTCATTGAAATTTACAACGAGAATTATCCAAAATCTTTATCCGAAGCAGACAAATCTGTTTTACACATTGCTAACAAAATCAATGCTTGTGTTTTGAGTAGTGATAAAACGCTTCGAAATTGTGCCAAAAATAAAGACATTGAATATCATGGTATGCTTTGGATTTTTGATAAATTCGTTGAAACATCTATTTTAACCCCAAAAGAAGCAGAGAGTAAACTGAACCAACTTGTATCATCTAATTTTCTTTTTCAAAACAATCAAAAATTAGTTGAAGAAATTGATAAACGATTAAAAATATGGAAATCGTTATGATAATTGGAAAATCTCTAATTTGATTTTTATCCCAAATCCCCATAAAATTTTACCTCAACCAACTCGTTCAATTCTACTTCTAATGCTTGGGCGATGTGCTGTAAATACCAGATCGTAGGATTGATATTCCCCGTTTCTACTCGCTGATAGGATTGACGTTCTTTACCACAACGGTTCGCTACCTCTGCCTGACTTAAGCCTTTTTTTATCCTTATTTCACGGATATTTTTCCCAATCAATTCAAGAAATTCTTTCTGCAACTTATCCGTTTCTTCCATGGAAACGAAATTCGGGTGTTTTCAAAAAAATAAAAGCAACGTTTACGTTGCTTTATTCGATTTATTTTTATCTTTGCCACAAGTCAAAACATGGTATAAACACCTCATTGACAAGTATTCACTTAAAAAATCATTTTAATATGAAGAAATTTGATTCAAAAAAGCTGTTAATGTTTGTAATTCTACTTATCAGTAGTAGCGTGTATAGCCAAGATTCTGAACGGCTACAAAAGTTTTTGCGGGAGGCAATTGATGCCAATAATATTGATAAAATAAATATGTATTTGGATGCAGGTGTGAATCTAAATAGCACGTGGGATATTAAAGTAAATGGCTTAGATGGAAAAGGTGTAAGTCCTTTGATTTATACATTAAGTTTGAAAAAACATGATTTAGCTAAATTACTTCTTGAAAAGGGAGCTGATCCAAATTTTAGCTATTTGATTCGAGTATCCTATTATGTAGGTGGTGCGCAAGTCACTGCTCATAAAGATGTGAGTACAAACAACCTCAAGGAGTGTATAAAACTCAACAACGAAATCGGAGTCAAATTACTTCTGGATCATGGAGCAAATAGAAATAGTGCGATTGATGAAGCGAAATCGTCTCGAAATATGAATATTGTCAATCTGTTTAAAGATCTATACGTTTATAGTATCGGTGATTTAAACAACGCTATTGAATCTGGGAAAAGCGATGACTATATTAAGGACATTCTCAAATCAGGGACTAAACCTGATGCCTTTACTTTGAAATCAGCCGTGAGTATGGGGAAAATTTGGTTGATTGATATTATTCTTGAGTCAGGAGTGAATGTGAACCAACGAATTTATCTCCAAAATGGGGCAGATTGGTGTGCTACTTGTGAAGCTGTTTCAAGAGCGAATTTGAATGTGCTCAAATACTTGCTTGAAGAAAAAGGAGCCGACATCAATGCAAGATGCCAAATAAAAAGCCAAGTTGAAAATTCTTATTCCACATTAATGCAATTGGCTGAGAGGAAACCTAGTTTACAGTTCAAAAATATCGTTGAATATTTACTACTCGCTCCTTCCATCATCAATAAAAAAAATGAAGAGAAGGCTCTGAAAATAAAAGAATATGTAAAAAAGGGAGAAGAATATCTAAAAAATAATGATCTCGATGGAGCAAAAAAAGAATACGAAAAAGTCTATCAACTAACAAAAAATCCAAATCACAAATTTGAAAATTTTGCTACCACTTACTATACAGATCAATCGAATT
This sequence comes from uncultured Flavobacteriales bacterium, assembly GCA_964425255.1. Classification (GTDB taxonomy): domain Bacteria; phylum Bacteroidota; class Bacteroidia; order Flavobacteriales_D; family Crocinitomicaceae; genus CAYRMV01. The sequence continues at coordinate 3,604 of CAYRMV010000169.1, read as the reverse complement.
ATTCAAAAGTTGTGGAAGTGTCTAAACTATATGACAGTGAAATGAAAAACCCGACAGTACTTGTTTACACTGCTTTTGCCTACATAGAGTTAAAGAATAATCAAGAAGCACTCAAATATTTAGATAGATGTGAGGAACTGTATCCAAATTCTAATTGGACTTCCATCAACTACGCTGATTATTACGGGAATATCGAGGATTTTGTAAATACAGAAAAATACTTGAGAAATGCTTTGAATTTAGGTTACAAAGATTGGAACTATATTGAACAGTCGAAATATCTTCAAACTTTCAGGAACACAAAGGAATATACTAAATTGGTTAAAAAATACAGGTAGAATAGCGGGTGAATAGTCAAATATTCAGATGATTTCGCAAATAGGAAAACTGGGCAAATGTCCAGTTTTTTTATTTTGAAACGATTCTGCCGACAACAAAAATAATGCAACAGAAAAAAGCAAACTACGCTTTAACGTAGTCTGCAAGATTATCTAAAACATATCATGAAAGTTGTGAATAATATAGGTATTGCCCCATTTGGAATAAACCGATCATTCCTCTTGTTTTATCAAATCAGAATTCATTGATGGCATCTTCAATCCAGCATTGAAACTTCGATGCTTTTTCCCATAAATCAGCATTGTAAATATCAACTTGTGAATCTGCTCGTTCACTAGCCATATCACAGAAGTAATGTCCACTTTGATTTTGATCATTTCGATAATCGCAACCTTCCGCTATTTCTATGTCATACGATGAAAGAAAATCTCGCGTATAATCCTGTAATTCAGAACTGGACAATACATCATAAAAGTCAAAATCAAACACTAATTGTTCAAGAAAATTTTCAACTGATTTTTCAAAGTAAGTCATGTGCATCATTGTAAGAAATAAAGAATAATACACTTGTCAAAACATCGAAAGCAGAATAGCTGAAAATCAACACAAAATTCTTTCTCCATGCCTGTTTGTGTTGAATTTATGCGAGCTTTCGATACGACAGAAGTGTAACTTATTCATTTTTTTTGATGCCTGATACTCTGAAATTAGGGAAGTTTCATAGTGATCGTGTTGATTGATTGTGATTGTGTACTTCTTTTTAAATGAATATATTGGTTTTAAGATGATTGAATTGGGTAATCATGCCAAGATGACAGTTGAAATTTCACGGCATAAAATTCGCTTTCATGATTATGAAACCATTAATAACAAGTACTATGGCAAAACAGAATCCAAAAACTCCAGTTCCAAATGGACCAAGTCAATCTCCAGGACAGAAGTCAGGAAAAGGTCGTGGAAACCATCCACCAAAGACTACAAAAAAGTAACAAAAAGCCGGGCAGGAATGCTCGGCTTAATTATTCGCATCACTTTTTGAATTTTTTCAATTCATCTTCAATCAAATTTTGATTTTCCATGGCACTCGTTAATAATTCTCTGTATTCGTTATCTGATTTTCCGATTGCTATATGATGTCTTAAACCTTGAATTCCTTTTTTATTATAATCACTTGCCTGTTCATATTCATCACATTCTGGAAAAGTTGTGCTAATGAAATATATGATATATAAATAGTCGAAGGATCTTCAAGTATTCAGGAACACAAAGGAATATGCTAAATTGGTTAAAAAGTACAGATAGAATTGTACGAAGGGTTCTTTGTACTGGATTAATTCAACAGAAGACAAGAATAAATAGCTGAGAGCTAGAAGAATTTGAAAATTTTCTTACGATTTTTTCTTTCACCAGCACAATCAACAACAAATGGAATCGGAATCAGTGTTTTATTTATTTCGAGCCAGTTTTTCTCTCTCAATAACATTTTACAAAATTTCTGCCGAATTTCTTTATCAAGAGTTACTATGAGACATTCAACTATCATTCCTTCATCAACTTCTTTCCAGTTTTCATTTTGTAGAACAGCAGTACAAAAAAGCTGTATTAAATGTTTATCGTTAACTAAGCATAATATACTATATAAAAATACTAACTGAGAAGGTTTGCTCGCTACAAAACTATAAATGAATTGCTTAATAACTTCTATGTCTGGATTGTCTGTGAAATAATACTTCCAAAAAGGGGAAGAAGTCCTTATATATCCTTTTTTTAGAAATTTGTATGCGTATGATTTTTTGGTATGAGTCGAAATTCCTAGTGTGGTAAGAAGGCTTATATATGCTGGATGCCAATTATTCTTGGCTATTAGCACATCAATTCGTTCCAGAACCTTATCTTTTGAAAGTAAGGTGGGTTGATCTTTAATCACACTATAAAAGAAAACAGAAGCAGAAACATCATCTCCTGTTTCAATAATTAAATCCAATAATTCAATTTTAATTAAATCATTTAAGGATGGTATTTTATCTGAACTCATTTCACTTAATCCAAGATCTGCAAAAATATCGTGATTGAATTGCAGGTCCCCATTCGGTGCTTTGTGGATATAAATCCTGAGTTTCTCATGAACCGAGCTTTGTAGTTCTAAATCAGTAAAATCATGAATGATCTTCTGATCCTTTTTATTGTAAAAATCAGCGACTTTTAAAAAAGTATTATAACTGATAAAAAATTTCTGTTTTGCATAAATACACGCCCAATAATAAAGGGCTTTAGCAATACCTGGGAATTTTTCTCCAATTATTCTTATATCACTTTCAATGATATTGATAAAAGTTCGTTGCAGTCCTTTCGGATTAATAGTTATACGTTGGATATTGTCAACTGCAATGTGTTGAATAATAAAAAGTAATTGAAAAAGAGCTGATTGGTAAACATTATTTTCTTTAGATAATGTGTCAACCGTTTCTTTCCAATCAGGGTAATCTTTTACAATTTCACCAATAATTTTCTCGTTTTCTTTTGATGTTAATTGAAGAACATCTTTGATTGAACCATTAAAGTGTTCTAAATATGATTTACCATTTTCATCACGGTCACCAATTACGACTCTTAAATTATCACATGAATTAAGCTCTGTCAAAAAATTAGTTATCTGTTCTTTTGAGACAATATTCATAGTTCGATGCCAATCCTCTATAATTAGTAAAAACTTTGAAGTAGATTGTTCTTTAATTATTTTGAGTCCAGATTCCATAAATTCATTAATCGAATTTTTGCTATCCAACCAAAGAATTGTAGATGCAAAATTTTCGTCTTTACATAATTCAATTGCAAGTCTCCGCAAAAAAATAGATTTACCACTACCAGAATCACCACAAACAATGGCAAAAATTTTATGATCGGCAATCCCTACAAAGGAGGCAATAACTGTGTTTTTAAACTCTTGAAAACCTTCTCGTTCTATGTCAAAATGATGTAACACACCATAAAACTGAGTGTAATTACTTTGTATTCCTGCATAAAACTCTGCTTTTGTAATGCCTTCAATTTTTCCGATTTTATTCAGAAAATCAGAATTTATAATCGTAGCGCCTCGTATTTCAAGGATGTTATCTCCTTCTATATTTATCTTGTTTTCAGAAAATATATCTTTTAAAAATACTTCATCAAATTGTATTCTATTTCGTAAGAATTCCTTAGTAAAACAACGAAAAGTTTTTTTGTATCCTCCGAAATATAAGCTGTAGAATTCTATAACGCGATG
>CAYRMV010000168.1:0-6776 GCA_964425255.1 uncultured Flavobacteriales bacterium | reverse complement strand
GTTGATTTCTTTTAGATTAATTGTTAATAAAAAAGAAGTGCTTTTCATAGGAACCTCTGTTCGAGGCATTGAAACGAACGATTGAAACCCAACGAACATTTTGGAATGACTACAATCAAGCATATTACACAGTGATTATGACTCCAACCGTTTCGCAAAATGACAGTCTCTACGAAGGACAGAGTACAGTGGGCTCAGCGGTAAAAAATGGTTTTATGATTCAATCATCCAACAACCCGTTTAACAATATGGAAGTGATAAATTACATCTTCAATCACGAAATGATGCACGACTGGATTGGATTGAAAATCATGAATGCACACGAAGAGTTGAATTACTGGTTTAGCGAAGGATTTACGGACTATTACACCTACAAGAATCGATTAAAAAGTGGTGTCATCACGAAAGGAGAATGGCAAAATTCGTTCAACGAAGAGGTAATTCTGGCTCATTACAAAAACCCAGAAAAAAATTGTCCCAACTACCGAATCAAGGACGATTTTTGGAAGAGTAGAAACATTGAAAAAGTTCCGTATCGTCGGGGAGCAATTTTTGCTTTTTGGTTGGACAATAAAATCATGAAATTGAGCAACAACCAACAATCGCTCGATGATTTGATGCGGCAACTGCTAAGTAAATGTACAAGTGAAAATGTACGTTTAACAGATGAATTATTTCTAACCGAAGCGAGTAAATTCTTGAAAGGACAAGACATCAGCTACGAATTCCAGAAATACGTATTGATTGGCGAAGATCTTCCTTTGGAGAAATCCGAACTTCTCGATTGCTTCGAAATCAAAATCGTAGATCAAGTACCTCAAATTCATTGGAAAATCGGGGAGCAGGAATATGTGAGGTGATGAAATTAGAGATCAAAATTGCCAACTACTCTGCTTCTTGTTTTCAAGAGTTGGGCTTGCTTTCTTTTTGAAATGATAGTGGATAAAAAAGTTAGGTTGTTTTTGTGGGAGACCGATGTTATTAGCCGTTTTTCTATTTATTATTAGAATCAATCAGTTCAAAAATCAATTCTGTCAATGTCTTAACGTCACTTTCAATTGTTCCTTTCATATATCGTTCGTAAACACTTAAATTGTCTGGTGGGTTGAGATTCAGTTTCAAGCCCTTTTCTAATGCTAACAGTCTTAAAAACTCTCTTTGTGCTCGTCCGTTTCCTTCTCTGAATGGGTGTAAATAGTTTACGTTATCTAAAATTTCTACCAATTTCTCGACAAGAAGTTTTTTGTTGTTTTTCGGAATTTCCTTGAACTCAATAATTAATTGGTCAATGTATCTGAAAGCATTATCAAAATGAGAAGTAGGAAAGAATTGCTTACCGTCTTTGCTAATTTCTACAGTTCGTATTTTACCAGCCCAAACGTAAATGTCTCGAAATAAATATCTATGAATTTCAAAAAGGCTATCAATCCCATTTATTTTCACAGGGTTTTCGTAAAGTTCTTGAAGTCGTTTTGTTACGGCACCACTCTCAACAAATAGTAATACATCGGGATCGGTTACATCTTGTAAATTCCGTAAAATTCCCGTCTCTGAGTCTATGTAAGTGAAGTCAGGATCTAAATATTTGTAGGAATTATACATAGGCTTTTTGTTTGGCAAATGCCACAAGTTCTATTAGTGATATCTTTCCTATCACATAGTCCCTAATGATTTCAATCCCTTTTGGCGTTGGCTTAAACCCTTCAAACATATTACTTCCCAAGGCATTAGCAGTACTTTCTAAGGTATTCAAGTCCGAAAACTTAACCCCCATTATTGTCAAATTGCTTCTGTCTATTTCTATCGTGTTGAACATATTTTTCCGTTTTATTCCTTTTCAAATTTACAAAATTTTAGTTCAAATCACTTGTTTCTATCGATATAAAAAGATGTAAAATCTTTCAACCAAGCACACTGCACTTGCTGTTAAATTAAGTTTATAAATATAATGTCTATTAGATTTTTTCAAACTTTCATCTGTAAAATGTTCTTGTCATCTCTTAGAAATACAGTCAATGATAACAACATCTCCAATCATACATACCGTTCCTCCACTCTGAGCTGCATGATAAGATACCCATATTTTTTCGCCATCCTTGGGTTCTATTTTGAATTCATCCAAATTTTTTGGTTCAATGTATTTACCATTATCTAATTCGATCACCATTCCGCATCCATCCGTGCCCGTAGCGTCAACAAACTTTGCTTTTACCGAATTGGAGCAAGTATTTTTTTGACAAGACCAAACGAAAACAACGTTAACTAAAATTAAAAACAAAACTTTTCTCATGCTGATACTATTCGAATAACTTGTGAACGAATGATGGTGTGATTTATTGTATGTGAAGGGTTTTGGCGGTTGAAGAAGATTGTGATTTTTAGCACGAACGATCTACAGAAGTACTTCGTGAAGCAGCCACTAAGTAAGAACTGTCCAACTTGTGCTAAAGCCCAATAAGAAAACTGAACTTGAATGTTAGTAAGTCACCCCGCATGACGCTAAATGTGTGTTTGAAGTTTTTTTAAATTTTCCAGAAATTGTCTGTTAAGTAAAATACCGTATCAATAAAATAGAGTATCTCATTTCTGGTAAGGACATTTTCGTCGTGTAGGTCCTCTAATATAATTCCTAATTCTGAATTTTGGTAGTCATTATTTCGTACATTCTCAAATCCATTCAAGGTTAGAAAAGTTTTTACATTTTCAAGATTGGTATTAGATGTTACAATGACATAATTTTGTTTGACTATGGCGTATAAAACATCTTCATCTTTGGTAAAACCAATAAGTTCGTATGCTGTGTCGGGAAAAAAATAATTGTGAAGCAATAAGTTATAAAAGTAATCTTTCCATGAACTGTAGTAAATACTATCGTTTAATTTCAAAACATGTTCACTGTCTTTTAAGTATACTTTTTGTTCGGCACCTTCACTGACATATTGAGAAAAATCTAAATCATTTATCCAAAGGTTGTGTTTAGAAATGTAAGTTGCTAGCTTCTCTGCTTCTTGTTTTTTGAGATGCTTCTCGTTTTCAAGAGTTGGGCTTGCTTTTTGGCCATTGTTAAGGTAACTGGTGATTGCTTGGATAGTTGTTCCAAGGCTAACTTCGCTCGTTCCTGAAAGGACATTGTATATTTCATCTTTCAAATGATTTAACATTTACAAATATAAACAAAGATTTTTACAGAATTTAATCCACTTCTAAATTGTGCATGGTTACACCCGTTATCGGGTTTGTAGCAAATTGGCCTGAGCATTTTGAGCTAGCTTCAATAGCTGAAATTGAAAAATAGTTTGGATAAAATCTCGTTAAAAAAACAATAAATATCGCTAAAATTCAGCCCCTCTTTTGTAGTGCATCCGTGCATTAAAACAGGAGACATGAGTAAATCGCATCGTAACCAAAAGTAAATCAATCCAAAAATCAGGTTTACAAAAACCCCTATTGCCCTCGCCGGGCGGGCAGGCTCCAGTTGACAAGGTAAATTGTTGATTTCTTTTAGATTAATTGTTGATGAGAAATAAGTGCTATTCATAGGAAACCTTGTTGGCGGTAGTTTTTCTTTTCATTCTGTTGTGTAAATGTGTCCTTTTGTTGGTTCACCTTTTTCTTTATTAACTATTGTCGGTTTTATCCAGATAATTTTTGTTTCTGTTAGTTCTTTCCCAAATGGTTGATTTCTCCAATGTCCCCTTCTCCAATGGGGAGCAACTTCATTTGTGTTTGTATTATTCTTTGAAGATATTTTTGTAAAAGAATTGCCAACAAGTTTAATTTTTGAGTAACCAAATTTTTTCGCTTCACTTTCAGCTAATTCTCTCCTATGTTTTGTGTTCGCCTTTTCTATTTTGATTTTAATATTAACGGGCAACCCGTCTGCAAATTTGATTTCAATGTCGGGCTTGTCAGACGAGAGATAAAGAAGACAATTAACCATTAAGTTCAGGTTGTCTTTTAAATGTTTATACTCTTCAAGTTGGAAGTTAATTTCCCTTTCAATCTCTTTTTGGTCTCTTGTTTTACTTTCAAGAGTGTCAGTCATTATTTTATGAACTTCTGCAATTGCATCTGTGATTGTTGCAGTATCATTTGTAAATGTTAAACCTGAAGGAAGTTCCATAATGTCTTGAACATTTAACTTGAACTCAACGTCTTTTTTGCTTTCAGAGTATCCGCATATATGGAAACTGATATGGTATTTATAGATCAGTTCTTCTTTGGAGTCGTCCGTAAATGAAACGTAAACTCCATCAATTATCGCATCTTTACAAATATTGGTTGGCAATGGTTTTCCAAGTTCTCTAAGCGAAATATAAAAATTATTGAATGGAAATTTGATTTGTCCAATTTGTATATCAGAAACATCTGTTTTTTCTAAAAGCTCTAACAATTCTTTTTTAAAATGAAAAATATTTGAGCCTGCCTTTTCAAATCTACGATATTCTAAAATGCTGAAAAGTTTGGAATTTTTTATTTCATTAGGTTGGTCCTTACCAAAATACTTATCAATTACTTGCTCTTGTTTTAAAGCACTTCCCCAAGCATTTTCAATGGATTTCCACTCATTGAACAAGTTGTCAAAATTTCGTGTTTTTTCACGAAATCTGTTTGGATAATAAAAATTGTAATTACTCATAGTTGCATAAATGGTGGTGTATATGAAACTTTATTTTCGTCAATAGACCAATATTTCCCATATTCATTTTTTTGCTCAATAGTGTTCTTCAAAATATTTTTGAACATTTCTTCTTGTTCTTTTGGTCTTACTAAATGCTCTGGCAAATCTGTCATTTCATAATGTTTGTAACCTTTTTTTGTTATTAGAATTTCGTCAACTGAAAAAATATTCAAGAGGGCTTCAAAAAATCTATACTTTCCATTTCTTGCATCATAACTTCCTGTGTCCACCAAAACACGACCATTTTTATTCTTATAGAAAACTAACTTAATTGGTTTTCCTTTATGATAGTCAAGAATTCTTAGTCCGCCTGTATCAAAGTGATTAAACTCAAGCAAAATCTTTTCGCATTCTTCATCCGATAAGCCATCAACATTGTCGCCAATTTTTTTTCTATAATCATATTCTGCTTGTCCCAAATGAAGTGGTCCGGAATGAGCAAATAATGCCTGAACTAATATTTTTTTGTCAAGTTGTGTTATGTCAAATTCCATTCTTGCAAAATTTTGTCTTCTTAATATTTTATTTGTCCCAAAGTGTGTCGTTCATTTATTGCAATGTCCGTTAAAATTACCAATAACATCCCGCTAATAGGCGTTAGGTGGTTATCACATGTGTAAGTTTGCCGATTGCGCTTGATTGTTGTTAGCAGTACTTCGTTTTTTATATGTAGAACTGTTTTGTTGTTAGTTTTGAATTGCATTTAATACGCCATTATCAAAATATAAATAAGTTCCCCATCCATATACCCATTGTTCAGAAGTTAAACCACGAACAATCGTTTTGTTAATGTCAATTGGATGTCCCCAGGCAGATTTACACATTTCTTTATTCATTCCTAAGACAACTTTTCCATCAGCAATGTAGCTTCCCATTTTTTGTCCCCATTTTGAAATGCAGTCGTTTCTAAATTTAACCAGTGCCTCTTTCTCTTGCTTTTCTCTTTCTTGTTGTTCTTTGAGTCTTTGTTCTTCCTTTTTTTGTTTTTCCAGTTCTTGTTGCTTATATTCTGATTCAAGTATAAAATATTCCTTTAACAGTCCACTTGCTAAATCAACTTTGACCTCTTTATCACCATTTTTTAAGAAAAAGTACCCTCTTAAAGAATATGACTCTTTAGAATCAACAAAACTTACGTCTGAACAAGTCCAAACTTCACCATATTTGATATTAATTACAGCACCAGTATTGACATCAATCAAATTTTGTAGATTAGTATTAGTTCTATCACTATAGCGTAAAACAACATTTTTATTCAAATATTTGGCTCGCTGATTTTCATAAAAGGGTACTAGGAAAAATGGTGCATCATTAATGAATCTTGCTTGTTCAACAACCCAATATAATGTATCCTGATTTAACTCATCCCTTAAATAAATTTTAAGATTTAATTGCCAATCCCTTCCTTCTTTCAAATCAACATCTTCTAATTTCTTGTATTCTTTAGAGCCATACGGTTCTTTCCCTTGAATATCTAAAATTGTAAAGTACTTACCATAAATACTATCTGGAAGCGAGCCGATTTTTCCGTAAATCTTTCCATCTGTCTGGTCAGTTTTTTCAAAATAAAAATATGGCATATAAATGTTGGTCAATACTTTATCTATGTTTTCATAGTTTTTCTTTTTTTCATTGTACTGTAACAAAGCTTCTCCTGTCAATGATTTCGGATCGCCATATAACTTAGTTAGTGTAATATTTTCAAAAGGGATTTTTCCATTTTTAATAATCTGATTTGTGTCATTTGTAAACAAAAAATCAATAACTCTTTCCTTTGTGTCGGAACTATATTGTGATTTGTAATTTTTAGATCTTGGAAGATAAAACAACTTATATCCAATATATTTTTTGTATTCAACGGGATGCTTTTGTTGACAAATGTTGGAAAGGCTGTCAAATTGTTTTGGCTTGAAAACTGCTTTTTCAACAATATCATTTTCTCTAATCGAAATTTGAGCTTTCAAAGTCGTTCCAAAATGTAGAACGACGCTTAAACATAAAATTACTTTGTTCATTTTTTATCTTTTGTATTTAGGTTTTATTACCGATTTCACCCGCATCATTCCTTCATAAAACATCCTTTTACAGCAAAATA
>CAYRMV010000167.1:0-6812 GCA_964425255.1 uncultured Flavobacteriales bacterium | reverse complement strand
ATCGTTATCGACTCGTCTTCTTGCAAGAAGATCATCGCGATCAATTTAACAAAGCTTATCAATCTGTTCGAAAATAATTTTCTTCAGGATTAGGATGAGAGATTAGTTGTGGTGCTACTTTGTTGGTGTGGATGCAAAGTATTTTAATCTCCGTTGTGCCCTGGATTCTGAGAAGATAATATGTCCTGCAACTTCTTAATTTCCTTTTGCAAGTTTTGATAGTGAGACCCCTCCCAATAGATGCGATGACAGGACGAGCACTCATAGAAGACGTTGTAGAACTGATACGTTTTCTCATCAATTTTTCCACGTAACAGAGATTTAGGAGTTTCCTGCAAAAGATCATTACATTCTAAACAACGATTTAAGGCAGTATTTTTATCTAAGGGAAACAACGAGAGCACTTCGATCAGTTGCTTCCGTGGAGAATCTGCCAATACCAGGTGAGACTTTTCAGTAGGAATGGATTGAAAAAAATGACGATCCTGAGTCAAGAGCATACGCTGTTCCCGTTGGGCCAACAAAAGTAGTTCCTTATCAGAGGCCCCCTTCTGGGTTGCGGCATCCACACCCATCATGCGCAACAGCCGTGCAAGCCCCAATAAGTTTTCATCAACAAGAAATTTGAACATGAATCTTAGAATATCCAAACTTATTGAATAGGTCTCTTTTTTGACAAAAGACAAAGTTACCGGGGAATAGCGAAACCCATTGTATTTGAATCCATATTAAAAAGATCAAAATTACAAATCACTGCAAATTGAGAACTCTACCTCAGTGACATTAGACGCCGATATCTGAACTTGCGATAACTGCGTGATAGATATCATTGGAACCGTATGGCTGCAGTCGAAATTAGAAATGACTGGATAAGTTCGAGGTCCAAGAATCTCTTTGAACAAATCTTCATAGGTAAACGGAGCGCCTTCTTGATTATAAAACTCTGGTTTGCCAATAATCAGACCTTTTATTTTCTCAAACACGCCGATGAACTTTAGCTGCTGGAGGTGACGCTCGGTACGACTTAAAGGTGCTTCCATATCTTCAAGAAGTAAGATTCTATTTTGGAAGTCAGGCCAGTAAGGTGTCCCAGCAGCAGACATAAGGGTGTTGAGGTTCAAGGCTAAGATTTCTCCGCTGGCAACACCAGGATGAAGCACATTCCAACCCTCGTTGAGCTGCCAATGGCGTGGCAGATTTTTCCAATCGCCATTAGACCAATCCCTTTTATGATTACTCCATCTTTGCGGAGGAGTGATTTTGCGAAATCCTTTGCTTGGCAGAGTGACGGCATCCAGAAACCACTGTGTGCTTTCCGGAACCCCGTTGGGCCACTCTCCAAACCAGCACATAACACTGGGACCGTAGACTGTTCGTAGTCCAGAAAACTTCATGATGGCCAGATGCAAAGAGGTGACATCGCTAAAACCACAAATGACTTTGCGGTGTTCACGTATTTTTTCGAAATCCAAAAAGGGAATCAAACTGGAAGAGTTGTTTCCGCCAATAGTTGATACGAGCCCTTGAACCCCAGGATCCTCGATTAAAGACATAAATTCTTGTGCTCGCTCCTCGGGCGTACCAGAGCGATAACCTTAAGACTTGCGAGCCTGCGTGAGGGGGCCCAGTTTGACTTTAAAACCAACGCGCTCAAGATTTTTTATGCCGTTAACAAAGAGTCCTTCATTCCAAGAGTAGCCCGGACTGGAGGGGGTGAATACTCCGATGGTGTCGCCGATTTTTAAGGGCTTTGGTGCGAGGATTGGTTTTGCCACGATTAGAGTTTGAAACTTTTAGGAGAAATGGGTTTGCGGGGGGCAATACGACGCTGGGTTAGCCGAAGAAGCTCCTCAATAAGCCCGCAATAAGCAGCAAATGTTAAAGTCTGTTTTTTATGTCCAGTATTTCGTTCCATACATTAAATATATCCGCATATTCTTTAATTTTACTAAAGTTAACATCGGGGACATTTCTTAGAATTGTCAGAATATCTCCCTTGTCTGTAAACTCTCTTGATCGATCTCCAGCAAAAGCTTGGATTTTTAATCCGATTAAATCTTCAGGACTGACAACCTGATAAGGGAATCCATCAATAGTTCTAAGATGTTCTAGCATTTCTTGGGACTTTGGGCGGTTCGCGAAAATAATATTAATTTGTGCGTGTCCCGAAAGCTGCAGAACCTCCGCGTTTTCGTTGACTACTTTCAAACGTAGATCCTGAGCAATTTCTTTAAGTGCGTTTTTATGCTGGCCATGAATTAAAAAATCAATGTCGAAGGTGGTTCTTTCGCCACCATAGGCAAACACCGCCATCCCGCCGATAATGCCAAACTGGATATGTCTTTTTTGTAGTTCGTCCGTGAACTCTGTTATTCCCTGTATCAGTGACATAGTCGATCCAGGATGACATAGGCCAAGGATTCGCACAAGACCCTCATATTTAAAATGGGTAAGTGGAATTTTAGAGCCTTAGAGCCGGAGTTTTCTGCCGGCGGCAGAAAACGACAAAACCCAAATCAGCGATCGAAGGCGGGAATCTTAAGAACCTACTCCGACGAAGTCGGAGTGCAGACAGCACTAAAAAATGCCAGGATGGCATTTTTTCGCGGGAGTCCCGAAGGGATTTTGGCCAGGAACCCAAAACAAATAAAAAAACCGCCAGTAGGGCGGTTGTTTTATTTGGATGGGGTAGCACCACCCAGACCTGTGAAACAGTGCGTAATAATAACAGGGCTAAAGACTAGGCGGCTTTCTTCCAGATTTTGTTATTGAGAATCATTGAGATAGTGCTTTTAGCGAGACTGTATTCTTTGGCTAGGTCACAAGCCCTTTTGTTTTCCTCTGCCACTTGTCTGCGTATCTCATCTGCAATTTCTTGATTGATTTTCTTAAAGCCGATAACAGGCGAGTGATTTAAAACTTTAAATCTGTGGTGATTGTTTTCGCTTTGAGTGACTTGCTCTAGGTTTTCAGGTCGGTTATCTGACTTAATACCGTTGATATGATTTATTACTAGGGCAGGGTTTAGGGGGCCGATTAGAGCAGCGTAAACAATGCGGTGGGCAGCTAGGCACTTACCTTTGTAGTTAATCCTAGAATAGTCCTTAGAAGGTCTATCAAGTAATTGTCTCCATACTCCAGTTGGATGACCTTGCTTATTGAAACGACTAAGCACCTTGCCTTCAGGCGTTACTTTATAATTATCATCACTTAAAAACTGCTCGATTAAGCTGTCATGTCTTGCCTGCATTTTGTCTACACCTCTATGCATAAGACACAGGCTATCTTCGCCTAGATTAAGCAGAGCAAAAAAAACCCCAGCGCAATGCTGAGGCTTATTGTTTTCAGGATGTATGTTTGTGTTGGTTTACTCGTTCGCTAGTCCAGATTCTCACGGTACAAACACTTTAAGTCGTACAGCACTGCATCTATTAAGCTATCAATATCATGCCTTTCCTTTTCATCTGTTGTGTTGTTGTATGCTTCTACTAGTTCATCATGTTTCTTAATCAATTCTTTTTCAGTCATATATTAAATCCAATAGTTAATTATTTCTTCAGCATGAAGGTGATAAGTATCCTTCTTCATGTGATAAACTCTTCCTCGGTACTCAACCTTGCTGCCTACTTTATCTTGTGTCGTGCGCTTATCCTGTAAAAACCTATTATCAAGCTGCCCTTGAACGTAAGACGTGGGCCATAGGTAAAGGGTCACTCCGTGGATAAAGCACATAAAATCAGCTGTGCAGGACTTTACAGCCTTATATTCAAAGAAGAAATTGCCTGTCTTCATGCTCATTACATCATTCTTAACTTCAATCCTAAACGTCTTCCCTTCGTGTGTGATGATAAGGTCATGTGCTGCTTTTGAAGACCCCACGTTTTGTACAGTACACCCTAGGTTTTCAAATACTCTAGTGACTTGTGCTTCTCCTTGCTGACCTATGATATTAGATGTGTTAAACTTGCTCATATTATTTCTGCTTTTTATATTTAGGATTATAAGTGTAGTGACATTTACGGCTTGAGCTATAAAGCGCCTTGGCTTCTTCTGTAGTGTCTTGGTTAAACATACCCTTCATTTCTTTTAGGATTGTTTCTAGTGCTTCAATAGCCTGTGTATTAGATGCTTCCACAGCTACGGTAAGCGTAGGAAGTAGGTCCAGTGCTTGTTCCCTACAGTGAGTAGGAAAGATGGCACCATTGCGGTAATAGAGACTGTCACATAGTTTAGGTAATTTCATGGCTTATCTCAGACTCACGAGGGTTATTAGAACAGCGTGGGCTTTCTGTGACAGACAGAAGAGTCCGTTACTATCACGCACCAACCAACCTGCTTCAAAAGCGTCACCTACAGGACCTTCTTCTTCAAACGAATCAGGAGATAGCGAAATGTATCCAGCTTCCACAAAAACCCTTAGAATATTGTGAATGTCTTCTGTGTAACCAATTTCTCTTAGATACGCTGATTGTTCGTTATTAAGTACCATAGTGTTTTCTTTCTGCCTTCTTACAGGTCTTGATGTGTGTAGAGAATAATTTCCCTTACTTTAATATGTTAAAATTCGATGGGTGTTTTTGAAGAAAAATGAATTTTTTTTAAAAAGGCAACTTATTGCGGTTGGTACTTCAATACACTTCCAACTGTGTTGATTTTTTCTCAATGTTGCAAGATTCGTCTTAATCTATGTTCGTCTACCCTTTGTCTTACACAATAAGGGGGCAACATATATGACAGCAATGACAGCACGATGGAAAGATAAACCAAACAAGGGTATTTCTAAATGGAATCATGGGGATAAAAACTACCGCGTGACACTAACAATAGGGTCCAAGCAGAAGACCATAGGTTATACATGTACCTTTAATGAAGCAAAGAAGCTCTACTTTGATGCTTTCGCTAGTGTTTTTGGATGTGAGCCTGTGGGCATTTATTCTGAGGAGCTAATGAAGGGTGACGGTCGGACTTACTCGGCAAAACTTAGTTATAAAGTATTTTAATTATTTTTTTAGAAAAGGACCTGAAATTTAACATATAATTTACAGGAGAAATAAAAATGGCATTTACACAAGTACCTAACAAACTAGCGCGGACATCAAGTGTGTCTGTTTATGCAAAGGCTGTGTTTCTTGTAATCGCAAGCTACAATCCAAGCTTTCCAAGTTATAAAGTCATTGTTGAACAGACAGGTCTTTCAAAGGGCACTGTAGCTAAAGCTATCAAGGAACTTCGTGATAGAAGGTTATTAACTTACACCAAGGGTTCACTTCGTTCAAAAAAAGCTAATGAGTACATAATAACTCACGAGTCTTCTTGGGACTTAGTTGAATCATCGGTCTATGTGGTAGACCGAGAGATTGATATATTAGTTCAGGATGATAGTGTCATCGGTCTATGTGGTGAACCGACATCGGTCTATGTGGTAGACTCCAATAATACCAAGAATAATACTAATACTATATGTAGTAAACCAGATGAACCGACAACTATTGAATCATCTAATCCTGAAAACAAAGAAGAACAATCATCGGTAAACGTGGTGAACCGAGAGAAAGAAGAAAGGTTATTAAATATGCAATGCAATACTTGGAAAGAACTTACTGCTGGATGTAACAAAGCCTACAACGATATCGGCTTGGATTTACAGCAACATTGTATCTTGAACAAATTGAATCAGGACCTTGAAGTAATAAAGTACGCTATTGACTGTGGAATATTTAATAACGTTATAAAGACACGACTTGTTTCTATGCTTGTAAATACTGAAGGTGTTATTTCTGAAGACTTACTTTCTGTACTTGCAACACTACATCCTGAAAATGCTGAAGCAATAGTTACAGAAGCAAAGACACTATATCCTAGAATAGCACTTTAAAAGCTCTAATAGCCCCACTACTGAATGATAATAGTGCAGAGTAGGGTAATCATACCCCTGCAATAGAGATGCATCCTAGAGAAGAATATTTATTTTTATAACTCGTACTTAATAACGTCAATCTTTCCTCCTGTATGTATAAAACAAAAATTCAGCGCCTCCGTTGGTTACTGCCATTACCAGCGGGGGCTTCCTCCTTAAGGTGCACATGAAACAAATATACTTCGATATTATTCTTTTTCTAATATGCTTCTCTATCTTTCAATTCATCATTAACTAAAACAAACATCCTAAACCGCTGTGATAGCGCCGGGGTATAAAATGAACTACATCATTGACGTAATAGCAATCAAAAGCATCGAGAAACAATTAGGCAGACATCTGTCAGAAGAAGAAATATTTGAAGCACGTTTTGATAAATTAACGTGGACTACAACACCTAATGGTGACGTTCTGTTTTTTGAAGCAATAAATAAATACACTGTGAATGACCTGCTAGCACCTTGTTATGCAAATACTGCACTGGTTGCATTTTCTAGCAATGATTAGAGGGTGGTTGCATAATGACTAGCGATTTTAAAGCATTGCAAAAAGAGTGGTACGATAAACTTAAAAAAGAAGGTTTTAATGACATTGAAGGTGCAACAGAAGATTACGTTGTTAGACGTGAGATAATAAAGCCTCCTGTTGTGAGTGCTAAGATTGTTATGCTTGAGCTTATACTACATAACTACTCTGACAACCTTAGAGATAAAGACGTTGAGCTACTCTCACTTTACGTTAACGGCAAGACAGTTACAGAGATAGCGACCCAACTAAACACAACACATCAAGCAGTTAGTAAGCGCATCCGTTATTTTATTGGCAAACATTTTCCTAAGCAAAAGGTAACAGACAATAATGTTCAATCTAAGTAAAATAAACGCTATAACAAAGA
>CAYRMV010000166.1:0-6830 GCA_964425255.1 uncultured Flavobacteriales bacterium | reverse complement strand
CTCCATCAGGAGGCCCTTCGGGCCGAACCTCCTGGGGGGCTGGTAGGGGAAAAATACCGGTTTGTATGTCCTAGACTTATTGCTGAGCATAAAAAACATTTACCTCAATACCACGGTAAAGACATATCGGTCTTGGCAAGAATGTCGGGGAGACTGAAAGCTGACAAGGCAACGACTAAGAATTTGAACGCAATTTTAATACTCTTAAGGTGGACGGCGATACTGTCGGCCGTTATCTCGCAAATCGTAACAATACTAATATAGTGTGAGGTTGCGTTAGCAGTCTTTCAAAGATTTTCGTGCCGCGTGTTTTTGAAGAGTGCTGGGGAAGGAGTTTGTTGAGAATGTAAGTAGGTGCGGCCAACCCAAAGCCTACTCGACCTGTCTCAAAACTAAACGCCGTGTTTAAACACCGTTTCATTCATCGCCGAACATAGCGACGTCGATGCCAGGCACTTGCATCTACTTGTAACTGCAGATCATTTTTAACAAGAAATCGTAATATTTTTAAAACCGTGAGCATATCGCCTTGTTTCTTGTTAGAATTGAGCATAAGGTCGTTATTAATGAAAAGAATGAGAAGAGTTTCCATATCTATATTAGTTTTTTCTTTGCTGCTTGTTGCAGTGGGAAATTTCTTGTCTTTTCATTCAGATTTTTTCTTGGCAAACCATCAGTCCACAGTGCAGTCGCAAACCCAAGTAAGCTCGCCAGATATTAACTCGGATCATCAAGATAATGATCCATGCGCCCATGGTTTTTGCCACTTGGGGCATTGCGCGAAGTTATTGTTTGCGGTCGCTTCTATTCCCAAAGTTCAAATTCAAAGTCAGATTAGATTTTATTTTAAAGCTAGCTCTGTTCTGGATCTAGTCTTGGATACTCCGTATCAGCCCCCTAAGTACGCTTAAGCTTTTTTCCTCTTTTTAAAAAAAACAAAAACTAATTAAGAAGTAAGGTATTGGTATGTCTATCATTAGATTATGCACGCCTCTGTCGGTTCTCATGTTCGTGGGTGCCGCACATGCAGAAGTAAATTGTGACAAAGTAAGTAAATATAAAGATGTTATCGAGTGTGCCGAGGCAAGATCACCCGAAGTGGCCAAAGCAGAAGGCAGCCTAAAGGAGAAGGCGGCGCGGGTGGATGCAGCAGCCCAGTTTGCAAATCCGTTGATTTCCCTTTCGTCGGTCTCGGGAACGATAGACTCTGATCGCAAGGTTGAAACAGATGTTGCTCTGTCTTTTCCCATTGAATTGGGTGGCAAACGTGCGGCCCGTAAGAAAGTTGCCAGCGTCGAAGAGGCGCGAGCGCAGTGGAATCTATACAGAACAAAAGCTGAAGTGCGTAAAGAGGTGGCCATAAAACTTCTGCGCATTAAACAGATTGAAAGAGAGCTAGGTTTAGTAGACGAATCGGTCAGTGCCTTTACGAAACTTGTGAAGCAATATGAAGGTCGCCCCGCAAGATCACCCGAGCAGGATGTTTCTTTAACGGTCTTTAAGATCGCGAAAAGTGAATATGACCTGAAAAAGACAGAATATGACGAAGAGCTACTAACACTGGAGTCTTACTTTTTAATCACCACTGGGCTTGGACTTAAAGATCTTAAAGCGGTTTCTTTACCGGCTGTTTCAACTTGGCCAACGCCGGCGGACCGCAACGAGAATTTAAAGGCTTCGCCGATGTATATATCTGCTGAATACGACGTGCAAGCTGCGCAAGGGGAGTTCGATAAAGAAGCGGGCGATTCTTGGCCAACCATGAATATCGGCCCATCCGCAAAGATGACTCGAGATTCAGGAAGAGATTTTCAGCAGTACGGCTTCAATTTAAGCATGCCCATCCCGGTTTTTAATGCGAATGGCGCAGGTCGTGCTGCGGCTCGCGCCGCTGTTTTGACAGCCGAACAGAGACGCAACATCGCGCTGAAGCAGCTTGAGGCAGAACGTGCTCTTTATAAGACGACTTACACACGGGCTGTGGCGTCTTTGAAGGACACTCCAAGCGGTAGAGTCCTGGAAGACAAACATAAGAAAATTGAAAATCTTTTTCTCAAAGGTGTTGTGCCAAGTTCACTGGTAATTGAGGCCCATCGTTCACTTGTCGATTTTGAAAAAGCCAGAAACGATCATGAACTGAAAGCTTTGGGCGCGCTATTTAATATCCAACTTATCGACGGACAACCCGTTGGAGTAAATCCATGAAGTCATTAGCAGCCGTATTGGCAATCAGTGTTTTGATGTCGCTGAACGTAAGTGCGAAGAGCGATAAGGCGAAAGTAGATCCGCATGCTCATGCCCATAAAGAAGATGGTCATGGTGAAAAGGATCATGCGGCGGAAGATAAAGACGATCACGATCATGACCACGAAGAAAAATCTTCTGGAGAAAAACATGATCATGCTGCCGAAGCCAAGGGCGGCGAAGCTAAGCATGAACAAGGCGAAGAAGAAGAGAATTCGAACATCGGACCAGAAAAAGGAATCACCGAGTTCAGCGAAGAGCAGGGATTTAAACTATCACCAGAAGCCGTTAAAAATTTCGAACTCAAAAGTTTGAAGTTAAGCAAAGGATCCACATGGCAGGTTCCGGCGTCTGCTGTTTTGAATTCGGGGGAAGAAGTAAATATTTTCCGCATTCGCAATGGATATTACAAACGCGTGGACTTTATCGTCGATAAAAAAACACCTCAGGACCTAACGATTCGCTCGAAAGACCTGAAAGAGGGTGACGAAATCGCCATTCAAGGGATCGGTTTTTTAAGAACGGCTGAAATTGTAGCAACCGGTGGCGCGCCTGAAGGCCACAGCCACTAAGGAAATGATATGATAAATAAAATTATTCACTTTTCAGTTTATAATAGGGCCTTGGTTGTACTTTTTACGGGTATGTTGGCCTTAGCCGGATTCTACTCGTTCCAGAGTTTGCCAATTGATGCTGTCCCGGATATTACTAATAACCAGGTTCAAATCAACACCACGATTGAAGGTTTAGCTCCGGAAGAAATCGAGAGATCGATAACTTATCCGGTGGAATCTTCGATGCGCGGTTTGGCGGGCGTATTGCAGGTTCGCTCTATCACGCGATTTGGACTTTCACAAGTGACCGTGGTCTTTAAGGACTCGGTTGATATTTATCGTGCCCGTCAGATGGTGACCGAGCGCCTTCAAGGTGTTTTGTCTGAAATTCCGAAGGGGGCGACTGCAAAACTTGGTCCGATTTCGACAGGCTTAGGGGAAATTTTCCAGTATACCCTAGATTTTAAAGACATCGCGACGACACCCGACGACCGCATGAAGCAAATGATGGAGCTTAAGGCGATCCAAGACTGGTTCGTTAAACCTCGTTTGCTGACGGTCGAAGGTGTTGCGGAAATCAACACCACCGGTGGTTTTGAAAAGCAATATCATGTTCAACCTGACGTAAAGAAAATGGCTGCTTACGGAATTCATTTCGAAGAAATCGTTCAAGCCCTTGAAAAGGTCAATCAGAATGTCGGTGGTGGTTACATCGCACAGACGGCGGAACAATTTCTTGTTCAAGGCGTAGGATTGTTTAAATCACCTGCGGACATTGAAAAGGTATCCGTGAAACAATTAGATTCTTTCCGTGTCGTGCGTATCGGCGATATCGCAAAAGTAAAATTAGGAAAAGAACTCAGAACGGGTGCTTCCACTCATAACGGGAAAGAAACTGTTCTTGGAACAGTGATGATGCTTTTGGGTGAAAACAGTCGAATTGTTTCTACTCGTGTAAAAGACAAGGTTGACGAGATTCAAAAGTCTCTTCCCGAAAATGTCCAGATGGAAGTGGTTTATAACCGCTCTGATCTGGTGAACGCTACTTTAGGTACTGTTGAACACAACTTGCTGATGGGTGCGACCCTGGTCATTATCGTCTTGTTCTTATTGATCGGAAATATCCGTGCGGCAATCATCACGGCGGTGACGATTCCCTTGTCCCTTTTGGCGACATTTCTAATTATGAAACCTTTAGGCATTTCCGGGAATTTGATGAGCTTGGGGGCGCTTGACTTCGGGATCATTGTCGACGGAACGGTTATCTTGATCGATAACTGCGTCAGGTATGTCAGTGAACAAGCAAAGAAATACGGTCGCAAGTTAACGCGTGAGGAAGTTCAAAAGGCCGTTTACGAAGCAGCTGTTGAAGTGCGCGTGGCGGCGGGTTTCGGCGAATTGATCGTCGTTGTCGTCTTTTTACCGATCTTTGCCTTAACCGGAGTTGAAGGGAAAATGTTTGGCCCGATGGCCGCAACATTTGCGATCGCCGTAGCTTCTGCTCTGGTCTTGTCATTCACGACAGCCCCAGCATTGGCTTCGTTGATTCTTCAGGGAAATGCGGAAGACAAAGAGCCAAGATTCATGCAGTGGATTCGTAAAGCTTATCAGCCGATTTTTGAATTTACTTTCAAGCATCGCACGGCAACGATCGTTACCGCCATCGCATCGGTGATCGTCGGAGCGGTCCTCTTTATGACTCGTGGGGCAGAGTTTTTGCCACAGCTCAGTGAGGGCTCGTTTGCGTTCCACATGATTCGTCCGGTGAACGTCAGTCTTGATCAGTCCGTGGCATTTCAAGTGAAAGCCGACAAGATTATCAAAGAGTATCCTGAAGTGAATGATGTCTTTTCTCGTATCGGGACCAGTGAAGTGGCCACCGATCCGATGGGTGTCAATATCTCGGATACTTACATTATGTTGAAAGATCGTTCGCAATGGCCGAAGTCGAACAACGGAAGCCGCCACACGTATGAGTCCTTGGTGAATGCTCTGGTGGCCAGACTTGAAAAAGAATTGCCGGGTCAGAACTATTTGGCTTCGCAACCAATCCAAATGCGTTTTAATGAATTGCTTGAGGGAACTCGTGCCGATGTTTCTGTAAAAATTTTCGGACCTGATTTACAGACAAATATGGATCTGGCGAAGAAAATTCAGGAGGTTGTCGCGAAAGTTCCTGGCGCAGGTGACGTTGAGGTTGATCTTGCCGGAACAAGTCCTGTGCTAAAGATCGAGCCCATCGATGAGCAAATGAAACGATTTGGTGCGAACACGTCGGATGTTTTAAGTACAGTTTCTATCGCCCTGGGTGGTCAGGAAAGTGGTTACTTGTTTGAGAATGAACGTAAATTCCCGATCGTTGTTCGGTTGGCGGAAGAAGATCGTTCCGACTTAGAAACGGTAAAGAACCTTCCGGTCGGAATCGGAACAAATACGACAACGCCGCTGTCGGGGCTTGCAACGACAAAGTTTTCTGAAACGTTTGGTTCAATCAATCGCGAAGACTCGAACAGACGCTCTGCGGTTCTGATTAACTTGCGTGGCCGCGATACGGAAAGCTTCGTCAATGAAGCTCAGAAAATTGTCGAAGCGAATGTGAAATTGCCACAAGGCTATTACTTGCAATGGGGCGGCAATTTTAAAAATCTTCAAGAAGCGCGGAACAGGCTTTTGGTACTAACGCCTATTGCTTTGGTTTTGGTGCTTTTGATGATCTACGCGGCATTTAGAAGTGTGGGGCAAACTGCATTGATCTTTTCTTGTATTCCGTTTGCCTTGGTTGGCGGCGTTGTCGGATTAATCGCGAATGGGCTGCCGTTTAGTATTTCTGCAGGGGTAGGGTTTATCGCTCTTTCGGGCATCGCTGTGCTAAATGGTGTCGTGCTGGTGAATTACTTTAATCAACTCAAGCAAGAAGGGCGCACTGGTAAAGATCTGGTTATGACTGGAACATTGATCAGATTACGTCCGGTTCTGATGACGGCCTTGGTGGCGATTTTTGGTTTCTTGCCGATGATGTTGTCGTCAGGGATCGGATCTGAAGTGCAAAGACCTCTGGCTTCAGTGGTGATCGGCGGAATCGTGTCATCCACGATTCTTACTCTGATTGTTTTACCGACGCTTTACTCGATCTTCGAGAAAAAATTCAACGGCCGAGTGGCGCATTAGGAGTATCATGGCTAAGCAAAATCACGATGGCCATAGTCACGACCATCACAGTCATGGAAATGGCCACGATCACTCGAACTGTACTGGAAAAAAGGAACTCCCAAGTCGAAAAGACTTGGGGGGAGTCATTCCTGCCGGAGCAGTTAGCTCTAAATTTAAAGTGACAGGCATGGATTGCACCGATGAAATTGCGGCCATTCAGAATGCCTTAAAAAAGGAAGATATTTATAGGGTGGAGGCTAATCTTATGGCCTCTTCCGTTCAAGTTTGGCACGCAAAAAACGTCGCTGATGAAGAATTAGTAAAGCAGATTAACCTCACAGGCGTGAAGGTCACGAAAGATGAGTCAAAAGCCGGGGGGATCGCAATCTCAAGAGTTTTGCTGGTGGTTGCTTCAGGAGTACTAACAGGTCTTGCCCTGGTTCTGCAGCTCATGGATGCACCGAATTTATGGCAAGGGATGATCTGCCTGTTCGCTGTGCTTTTCGGCGGGACATTAATTTTCCCGAAAGCTTTGGTTGCCGTTAAAAAACTCCGGCTGGATATGAATGTTTTAATGGTTGTCGCCGTGACCGGCGCATTTTATCTCGGGGACTACGTTGAAGGGGCGACGGTCGTCTTTTTATTCTCGCTTTCCGAAACTTTAGAAGCGTTTAGTGTTGTTCGGGCCAGAAAAGCTATTCAGGAAGTTTTGAACCTAACGCCAACGATGGCCAGCTTAAAAAGTGCGGCAGGCGATGTTCGTTCAGTATTGGTGGAAGATCTTAAGCAGGATGATGTCGTTCTTGTGCGGGCAGGCGATGTATTTCCTACGGATGGCATTGTTGTTGTCGGTCGGTCTGATGTGAATCAAGCGCCGTTAAC
>CAYRMV010000165.1:0-6834 GCA_964425255.1 uncultured Flavobacteriales bacterium | reverse complement strand
CTCTTTTGAATGATTTAATTAGAAACGGTTAGGAACAAAAATTCATCTCATAGAAAATGGGATTGACGTTGTTTGAATCAATGAAAAACATTCTTTATTTTGTATAAACCCTACCTCACCACCATCACATCCAACCACGATTCCGCAAGGTTTACACCGACGATCGTTCCCTTTTTTGGTTGGATCGTGAATTCCGAATCGCTAGAGAAAATCAAGAGCGCCAGTTTACTTCCTGCAGGGACAATTTGGTCGTCCGGTTGGAAATCGAACGTGAGGTCGTAGTATTGACCCGGGACAAGCGCCTCTCCGTGCGATAAATCTTGGTGGTTTTGCGGATCCGCCCAAGCACGGTTGACGATGCATTTTTTCATTTTCAGTTTCCCTTTTTTTGCGTCCGCAGGAATTTCCACCAAATACACCGAAACATTTGCTGCTGCTTGACTGCTCGAAACCGAAAGGTGAATCGTGGAAGTGCCCGAAAAGTGAAGGTCTTTCGAAAGCGGTTCGGTCACAAACAACAGGCGGTTTTCCGAATCCTTGTTGAGTAACTTTTCTGCAGATTTACTCGCATCATCGATCAAAGAAAGAGGAGCAGCTGTGCTTTTTTCTGAACGTAAACTTCCGTTGTGCGCATCGCCTGCATGCAGATAAAAACGCTCTTTTTGTGCCTTCGGATGAGGAAAATCAACCATCGGACGCGCTTCGCTTTCTCCTTTTGGAACCACCCAAGCGTTGGGTAATTTCTCCACTCCGTTGTTCACCCCATGCAAGTAATGCGTAAACCATTGGTTCATCATCCACATCGGCGGCGGATAACCGTGACCCAATTGATTGTAATAAATCTTTGCCGTCAAGCCCATGCTTTTCGCTTTTTCGTAAAAACGGTAACTGTGTTCTGCCATCACGTTCCAATCTTCAAACCCATGACACATAAACAGCGCCGCTTTCATGCTGTCCATTTGCGTGAGGTAATCGCGTGAAGCCCAAAAAGCATTGTAATCACCCGTTTTTCGATCTTGTCCGGGAACCAACACCTTGTCTCGAATCAAGGCATCGTTGTGTGCGCGGTTTTCGGGGTCGCCGCTGTGCACAAAATCGTACAACACATCCATGTCTTCGCCCAAATATCCGCCTGGCGAACATACCAAGCCATTCGATCGGTAATACAAATACCACGAACTAACTGGCGCATTGGGGATGATCGCTTCCAAACCTTCCACGCCCGTGCAAGCCGCTGCCAAACAAAGTGTTCCGTTGTAGGAAGTTCCCATCATGCCCACTTTTCCAGTCGACCAATAAGCCGTTACGGTGTCCGTTCCTGTTCGAGATTTGTATCCAATCGCTCTTCCACAAAGCCAATCGATGACCGCTTTTGGAGCCAATTTTTCATTTTCACCACCAATCGTCGGTACACCGTCCGAAAATCCAGTTCCAGGCGAGGACGAATACACCGTGATAAACCCACGCGGAACCCACGCACGATCTTGGAAAAAAGCATCCAACGGACGGTTCTCTTTGCGTTTGGCCTCAGCGTTTTTGTGTGGGGGAGGCGTTTCACCCAATTCGTGTTTCACATTCCAAAAAACCTCTTTCGCATTGCCACCTGTACCCGCAAAATACGGACTAGTCATGTACACAATCGGCAGTTTTAATCCTTCGGTTTCTGTTTGTAGCGGTCGTGTCAAAAACACATGCATGCGATCCATTTTTCCATTCGAATCGCTGTCGAAATTCGTTTGCACCCACAACTCTTCCTTGATCCATTCCGATGCCTTACTGAAGGCGCTTACCACTTGAGCCTCACCGTCGCGGAATACAGGTACTGCTTTCTGTGCATGGGATAAAATGAATACGAAAATACTGGCGATTAAAAGTCCGATTTTTTGCATGTTTCTTTCGATTGTGCAACGAAGATACACATTCTACTGAGAAATTGCGTGCAACTCACCGATCAGAATTTTCCGTTTAGTCAATCGTCGATACGGGTGAGTCAGTGAGGGAAGAAAGTTGGGGAGAATGGAGTATGTTTGGTGTTGGGATGTTGATGGTTTTTTGTTTAAATATATGAATATCAATTATTTAATATTTTATAAAAAAATGAATATCGGGATATTCCGATATGGGGAAAAATGCATATCGGGATATTCCGATTTGGGTTAAAAAGTTAGTTTAAAAACAGGGTTTTGGGCACTCGAGCGGGTCTTCCACTGTATCTTGTTTTTCCATCGTTCTTTGATTTCGGGCAAGGTCATTAAAAAATTGGCAAAATCATTTTAATTGATAAATTGAATGCTAACTTTCAACGATGAAAAAACAAGGATGCCGTTTCACCCCCTAGTGCGGTTGGATGCGAAACGGTTAATCATTCAACGAATCAATTAATTTGGAAAAAAAATGGCTCAAAAAATGAATATCGGGATATCCCGATTTTCATTTTTGAAAGATTCACAAAAAAAACAAATTCGTACCACATTCGGAAAACCTGATGTATATTTGTAACCCATGATGTCCGTCAACGAAATAATGCAACCGATTGAAACGGAAATGAAGGAATTTGAGCTTCGTTTTCGCGCCAACATGCAATCCAAAGTTCCTTTGTTGGACAAAATTACACACTACATCATTCGCCGCAAAGGAAAGCAAATGCGTCCCATGTTTTTGTTTCTCACTGCCAAAATGCTAGGCGAGATCAACGACAAAACGTACCAAGCGGCTTCCTTAGTCGAATTGTTGCACACAGCTACTTTGGTACATGACGATGTGGTGGATGATGCCAACGAGCGCCGTGGATTTTTTTCGATCAATGCTTTGTGGCGAAACAAAATTGCCGTTTTAGTGGGGGATTACATGCTTTCCAAAGTCTTGTTATTGTCCATTGAAAACAACAATACGCGTGTTTTAGGTATCATGGCTCGCGCTGTTCGTGAAATGAGTGAGGGTGAATTGTTGCAAATTGAAAAAGCCCGTCGCTTAGACATCACCGAAGAAGTTTATTTCGATGTGATTCGTCAAAAAACGGCATCCTTGATTGCAACCGTTTGTGAAGCGGCAGCTGCTTCCGTTGAACGGGAAGACATCGCCTTAGAAATGCGACAGTTTGGGGAGTTAGTGGGTCTCGCTTTTCAAATTAAAGACGATATTTTTGATTATGGAACGCCCAACGATATTGGAAAACCAACCGGCTTGGATATCCGCGAACGCAAAATGACTTTGCCCTTGATTTATGCCCTGGAGCATAGTTCAAAAGAAATACGTCGGGAATTGATCAACATTGTTAAAAATCACAACGAAAATAGCAAAATGGTTAAACGTGCTGTCGAATTAGTGATTGAGGCAGGAGGAATTCAATATGCACACAAACGCATGTTGGAACTAGTTGATGAAGCTTTGGCTTTTTTAGAGCCAATTCCTGAATCGCCAGCGAAAAAAGCATTAATTGGTTTGGTTGCCTACACAATCAACCGAGAAAAATAAGAAAGATATGATGACAATAAATAAAGTGAACGGGTGGTTTTTAGCATCGTTGTTTTTGGTATCGCTTTCATTTTCTAGTTGCAAAGAAGAAGTGAAAAAACAACACAAAGAAGAAGAAAATTTAGTCGAAATTGTTAATGGTGAGTTTCGGGAATATTATCCGGGAAAAAAACACATCAAGTTCAAAGGCCGTCAAGACAGCGAAAAAAGACGCCATGGACGTTGGGTTTTCCTTGGTGAAAATGGAGATGAACTTTCGGTAACACATTACATCAATGGAAAAAAACACGGTCATTCCATCGTAAAGTATCCAAACGGAACACTTCGCTACGTCGGAGAATACAACATGGATGAGAAAGTAGGCGTTTGGCAAACGTTTAAACCCGATGGTTCATTGGATTCTGAAATCAACTACGACGAAGTAAAATAAATGGCTCGAATTCCTCCGCATATTATCGATGATATCATGCAGACTGCTCGTATTGAGGAAGTCATCGGGGAATTTGTACATCTAAAACGCGCAGGTTCGAGCATGAAAGGCTTGAGTCCATTTACAGATGAAAAAACACCTTCGTTTGTCGTTTCACCTGCGAAGCAGATTTTTAAGTGTTTTTCAACTGGAAAAGGCGGATCAGTGGTTACTTTCCTCATGGAAAAAGAACATTTTTCCTACCCAGAAGCGTTGCGTTGGTTGGCCGATAAATATGGGATTCAACTTCCTGAAGAAGAACCTCAAACAGCAGAAGAAATTGCAGCTATTTCCGAAAGGGAAAGTCTCAATATTATCAATGAATTTGCGAAAAATCATTTTTATTCCTCCATGCATCAAACCGAAGAAGGAAAAGCAATCGCCTTGAGTTATTTCATGGAACGGGGTTTTCGAATGGATATCATTGAGAAATTTCAATTAGGTTATTGCCTCAACAAAGGAAATGATTTTACTGAAGCTGCTCTAGCTAAAGGATATAAATTAGAATACCTCGAAAAAGTTGGCTTGGTCAAAACGAAAGAAGATCGCCACTTCGATTTTTTCCGGGGAAGAGTGATGTTTCCAATTCATGCAGTAACAGGAAGAGTTCTGGGATTTGGTGGTCGTACTCTTGGAACTGACAAAAAAATCGCCAAATATTTCAATTCGCCAGAAAGTATCATTTACAACAAAAGTGAAATTCTGTACGGATTGTATTTTGCGAAAGGAGACATTATCAAATACGACAATTGTTACCTCGTTGAAGGATACACAGATGTCATTAGCATGCACCAAGCGGGCGTTGCCAACACGGTTTCGTCTTCTGGAACTTCCTTAACGAAAGATCAAATCAAACTAATTCGTCGTTACACACAAAATATTACCATTTTGTATGATGGCGATGCTGCTGGAATCAAAGCTTCTTTCCGTGGAATCGATTTGATTTTGGAAGAAGGGATGAATGTGCGCGTCGTGCTTTTTCCAGACGGAGACGATCCTGATTCCTATTCCAAGAAGGTGAGCTCAACGGAGTTAGAGAACTACATCAAAGCGAATACAAAAGACTTTTTATCCTTTAAAGCGGAATTGTTGTTAGGGGATGGAAATGTGGAGCCAAGTCAACGGGTGAAATTAATCCACGATATCGTTCACTCCATTTCCTTAATTCCTGATTCAATTTCGCGGTCGGTTTACTCTAAAGAAATTGCCACTCGTTTTGATATCGAAGAGTCGATAATTCAAGGAGAATTATTAAAAGCGCGAAAAGGGATTTTGGCAAAATCAGGCGAAATTCCTGCTGCAGAGAGCGAATTGATTCTTCCACCAGTTGAACCTACTCCACAAGCGGTAACTACCCAAGTACCACGAGTTGCTCAAACGTTTAAATCAAATCATGCCGAGTATGATTTAATCCGAATTTTAGTCAAGTACGGAACCTACGCCATCGAATTGGAACAAGTGAATGAGTTGGGTGAACGCATTACGATTGAAACATCCGTTGCTGAATTGGTTTGTCATGAATTGCACCGAGATGAGTTGGTTTTTTATCATCCCGTTTTCAATGAAATTCACACAATGATTTCTCAGGGTTTAAACGAGGGGATTTTCTACAAAGGAAGTTACTTTTTACGAGCTGAAAATCAGGAAATTGTTAAGCTTGTGTCCGAACTCGAAACGGATAATTATGAATTGAGTCACAATTGGTTAACCAAATACAACATCGATACGAATACCGAATTAGATAAATTAAAACGCGCAGTGCAAGAGGCAATTTATACCTTTAAAGCAGATAAAGTTGAAAGTCGAATTCACGAAATTCGATCAGAATTGGAAGTATTAAGCAACGATGACCTAGACAAATTGACGGATTTACTTTCGGAGCAAATCGCACTTGAGCGAGTGAAAAAAGCCATCGCAGAGCAGTTAGGTAGAATCGTTTTACGCTAATTTATTTTTACTCAAATAAAGCTGCATCTTTCCAAGAAAGAATGGTTTCATTTGTACGTTTACTTGTTTTATCAACGGTACTTGCTAAATAATGAGAAAAAATCAACTCTTTATTGAGTTCATCCAAATAGTGTAATCCTTTAATAAATTCAGGTTTGATCGTTTGTGAATATTTCATTTCAACAAGTTGAATTTTATTTCCTTTTTCAATGACTAAATCTATTTCATTTCCATTACTGTCTCTCCAAAAATGAAAAGGACGTATTGCACCTTTTGCTCGTAAATTTTTTCCTATTTCCAAAAGCATATAATTTTCAAACAAGGCTCCTTTGTATGTCGATGTTTGTAGCTCCTGAGACGAAGTTATTCCTAGTAGGTAAGAGGCTAATCCAGTGTCATAAAAATAAAGTTTGGGTGTTTTTACAATCCTTTTTGAAAAATTCCGATGCCACGGTTTTACAGTGAAAACCAAGTAACTGGTTTCAAGAACGGTTAGCCATCGTTTAATTGTTTTTACATCAACACCGATTATTTTAGCAAAATGATTGGCATTAAATAATTGCCCAACCGAATGCGAGCAAAGGGATAAGAATTTTTGAAATGAATTCAAATCTTGTACATGAAGAATAGATCGTACATCTCTTTCAATATAGGTTTGTATGTACGATGGAAAGAAATCAGATGGATCAATACCTTGATGAATAAGTCTTGGGTATCCACCAAACAAAATTGCTTCCTCGGGTGATTGTTCGTGTTTTGAACGAATCTCTTGTTGACAAAAAGGAAGTAATTCCATCATGTAGACTCTTCCTGCTAAACTTTGTGTGATTTTTTCAAACAATAAAAAATTTTGTGAACCACTCAAAATAAATTGCCCTTGGATTCCGGAGTCATCCACAATTTCTTGTATATAGGAAAATAACTGAGGAACATTTTGTGCTTCA
>CAYRMV010000164.1:0-6838 GCA_964425255.1 uncultured Flavobacteriales bacterium | reverse complement strand
TACTGACTAACCTACTAAGCGACTAATGCTGACGAAAAATGTCAGCATCGTGACAAAGCTCTGCTTTCGTCATTGCCTAACTAAGTGACTTAACTACTAAGTGACTAATTAACTAACAGACTAAGTAACTAAATCTCCATCTTAAAAGGAACTCGATTCAAAATCGATCTACTCAAAGTCAAACCATCCGCGTATTGCAATTCAGAACCAACGGATACACCACGGGATAAACTCGTAATTGTAACTGAAAACGGACTTAACTTTTTGAACAAGAAAAAATTGGTTGTATCCCCTTCCATCGTTGCACTTAAAGCTAAAATAATTTCAGAAACATCCTTATTTTGAACTCGTTCGACCAATGAATTAATGTGTAAATCTGTTGGACCAATTCCATCCATGGGAGAAATAACACCACCAAGAACATGATACACACCTTTGAAAATTCCAGTATCTTCAATCGCCATGACATCTCGAACATCTTCAACAACACATATTGTTTGGTGATCGCGTTGAGGATTGCTACAAATCGCACAAATATCATAATCCGAAATATTTCTGCATGTTTGACAATACTTCACATGCTCTTTCATTTCAACGAAAGCTTGAGCAAAACGCTCAATTTCTTCCGGTTTACGATTCAGTAAATGAATCACTAAACGCAAAGCAGAACGCTTGCCAATACTCGGAAGAGAAGCCAATTGTTCCACTGCGTCTTCCATATATTTTGAAGGAATCTTCATGCTTCAAAGATACTGTTATTTGAAAGTCAATAAAAGCCAAGCCAGAAATTTTATTAACTTTGAATCGTCAATTATGAAGCGTATTTTAAAACTTGTACAAGGCAAATTATCTCCGCGTGAGTTCCTCATTCTTTCGAGTATTCTGGTAGGACTAACTGCAGGCATGGCGGCTGTAATCTTGAAAACATTTGTTCACTACATCCAAGTTTTAATTACCTATGATTTTCAAGTTTCCTTTAAAAATTACTTGTATTTGATATTTCCACTTATTGGACTTTTACTCACCACGTGGATTATCAAACGTATTTTTCAAGGTAAACTCAACCGAGGAACTTCGAATATCATTCGCTCAATCGTGAAGAAATCGGGTTTTTTACCCAAAGATCAAATGTATTCACATGTAGTCACTTCATCCGTAACAGTTGGTTTTGGTGGTTCAGCAGGATTAGAAAGCCCCATTGTTTCGACTGGTACTGCAATCGGATCGAACTATGCAAGGACTTATCATCTAATTTACAAGGATCGAATTTTACTTTTAGCTTGTGGTGCTTCTGCTGGAATTGCTGCTGCTTTTAATGCGCCAATTGCAGGCGTTTTGTTTTCACTCGAAGTACTCATGGTGGACGCAAGTATTTCTGCTTTTATTCCGTTGATCATTTCGGCTGCTTCAGGTGCTTTACTAGCGAACATTATTTTGGGCAAGTCCATATTATTGAATTTTCAATTACTTGGCCCATTTGACTATCATAACGTTCCATTTTATGCGCTATTGGGAATTTTATGCGGAATGATTTCTGTTTATTATTCTCGGATGTACATGCGCTTAGAACATCGATTAAGTAAAACGAAATTAACCGCTTATCCAAAAGCTCTTCGTGGTGGAATGCTACTCATGATGTTGATTTTGGTTTTTCCATCGCTTTTTGGTGAAGGCTATGAAAGCATCAAACTCCTTGCTAGTGACAAACCTTTTGAAATCTATCATCGCAGTATTTTAGAGCCCTTTTTGCAACACAAAGGCTTGATATTGATTTTTATTGCATTAGTTATTTTTTTCAAAGTAATTGCAGCCGTCTTGACAATCGGAAGTGGTGGTAATGGTGGAAACTTTGCTCCTTCCTTGTTTGTAGGAGCTTATTTGGGCTATGTTTTTTCAAAAGCAGTTGAGTTAACAGGATTTATTAAATTACCTGTCACGAATTTCACTTTAGTTGGTATGGCTGGAATTTTGACCGGTGTTTTTCATGCTCCTCTAACAGGGATTTTCTTGATTGCAGAAATTACTGGCGGATATGAACTAATGATTCCATTGATGCTAGTTTCGGCATTGAGTTACACGGTAGTTAAGTATTTTGAACCCATGTCGATGGATGCAAAAATTTTGGCTAAAAAGGGGGAAGTTGTAACCACGAATCGAGATGCGACTTTGCTTTCAGGCATTTCCATGGAACAAGTAATAGAACGTGAATTTGTATCACTTCATCCGAATATGACCATGGAAGAAGCCATGCAAATTTTGAAAAAATCGAACAAAAACTATTTTCCTGTCTTAACAGAAATCAATCAACTCGTTGGAGTTCTGTTGCTAGACAATATCCGCGAAATGATGTTTGAGCCTGAAACGCATAAAAATATTTTAGTCAGCGATATGATGAGCTCTACGCCTTTTATTGTTTCTGATCGCACACCCGTTTTCGAAATTATGAAAAAAATGGACGAATCGAATGCGTGGATTTTACCTGTTCATCAGAATGGTGATTTTATTGGATTTATTCATAAAAACAAGCTGCTAAACAGTTACAGAGAACAATTATTGAAGGTTTCTGCAAGGGAATAACTCTTTGAAAACAACAATTCGGACAAACGGCATATTTTCATTTTGAAAATGACAATAAAAGCGGAAAAATGACTAAGTTTGGGGTGCAAAATTGAAAAAAACATGGCAATCCCTGCGAAAGAACTTGAATTTAATAAAAACGAAGACCAAATGAAGCTGAAAATTGCTCGTTTGGAACAAGAATTAGCCAAAATTTATTTAGGAGGCGGAAAAAAACGCATTGAAAAACTCCATGAAAAAGGAAAACTTTCAGCTCGTGAACGTATCGATTTATTGTTAGATAAAGATACTGAACGAATCGAAATTGGTGCCCTTGCTGGATACGGAATGTATGCTGAGCATGGTGGATGTCCTGCTGGAGGAGTTGTTGTTGTAATTGGATATGTTTCTGGTAAACAATGCATCGTAGTTGCCAATGACGCTACTGTAAAAGCGGGTGCATGGTTTCCAATTACGGGTAAGAAAAACCTTCGCGCGCAAGAAATTGCCATGGAAAATCGTTTACCCATCATTTATTTAGTGGATTCAGCGGGTGTTTATTTACCTATGCAAGATGAAATTTTCCCTGACAAAGAACATTTTGGGCGTATTTTCAGAAATAATGCCATTATGAGCTCACAAGGAATTGTTCAAATTGCTGCTGTCATGGGAAGTTGTGTGGCTGGTGGTGCTTACTTGCCTATCATGTCAGACGAATCGTTGATTGTTAATAAAACGGGGACCATTTTCTTAGCTGGGTCTTACTTAGTAAAAGCAGCGATCGGTGAATCGATTGACAATGAAACACTAGGTGGCGCAACTACGCATACTGAAATCTCAGGTGTTTGTGATTACAAAACCGAAAATGATGAGGAATGCTTAGCGACTATCCGCGAATTGATGGACAAAATTGGACATTCTGAAGTTGCAGGATTTGATCGCAAGGAAAGCAAACCTTCACTCGTTGATCCAAAACAAGTATATGGAATGCTTCCTGCAGAACGTTCAAAACCGTATGATGTTCGTGAAATCATCAAATGGTTGGTTGACGATTCCACCTTTACTGAATACAAGGAAGATTACGGAAAATCGATGGTGTGTGCTTACGCACGTGTCGATGGATGGAGTGTTGGTATCGTTGCCAATCAACGTGAAATGATCAAAAATGCAAAAGGTGAAATGCAATTTGGCGGTGTAATTTACAGTGATTCAGCAGATAAATCAGCCCGTTTCATCATGAATTGCAATCAGAAAAATATTCCTTTGGTATTTTTGACTGATGTAACCGGTTTTATGGTTGGATCCAAATCTGAGCACGGTGGAATTATTAAAGACGGAGCAAAAATGGTGAATGCACAAGCAAACTCAGTTGTTCCAAAATTCTCAATTATCATGGGTAATTCTTACGGAGCAGGAAATTATGCGATGTGTGGAAAAGCCTACGATCCACGTTTGATTGTTGCTTGGCCAACAGCTGAAATTGCCGTGATGAGTGGAGCTGCGGCTGCAAAAACGTTATTACAAATTGAAGTGGCTACCCTTCAGGCTCGTGGAGAAGAAATCACGAAAGAACGAGAAGAAGAGTTGTATAATACAATCAAAAATCGCTACGATGAGCAAATTTCACCGTATTACGCTGCTTCGCGTTTATGGGTAGATGCAATCATTAATCCAACTGAAACACGCAAAATAATTTCAATGGGAATTGCGATGGCAAACAATAAAAAAGCAGAAAAACCATACAATGTCGGCGTTATTCAAACGTGATAATCAAGTCCTTGAAATAATGCAATGAAAATTGACTGGCAAATAAAACACTTTAGCGAATTATCCACCGCTGAATTTCACGATCTAATGCAATTACGTATTGGTGTTTTTGTGGTGGAACAAAATTGTGCTTATTTAGAATTGGATGGGAAAGACAAAAAAT
Organism: uncultured Flavobacteriales bacterium; assembly: GCA_964425255.1. Lineage (GTDB taxonomy): Bacteria > Bacteroidota > Bacteroidia > Flavobacteriales_D > Crocinitomicaceae > CAYRMV01. The sequence continues at coordinate 2,352 of CAYRMV010000164.1, read as the reverse complement.
CCTACCATCTAATTTGTCGAGATGGGCTAGGAAAAATCATTGCAACTGCTCGAATTTTACCACAAGGTCTATCCTATCCTGAAATTTCGATAGGTCGAGTTGTAGTCGACGAATCTTTTCGGGGAACAGGTAAAGGGCATGAATTAATGGATTTTGTAATGCACTTTTGTCACGATGAATTCGGGTTGGTACCCATTCGTATTTCAGCTCAAACACATCTTGTTCCGTTTTATGAACAACATGGATTTGAAACCACTGGAAAAGCGTATTTAGAAGATGGAATTCCACATTCCGAAATGTTATTTACACCAATAAAAACAAAAATATGAAAAAACAAATTTGGCTCGTACCGATTGCAATTGGACTTCTTTCTTCCTGTTCGGGAACGAAGAAAAGCAGTGAAACCGTTCAGGTGGAAAAACCATCTATGACTGCTTCAAATCAAACTACATTTGATCCAACTTATTTAGATAAATCTGTTCGTCCACAAGATGATTTCTTTATGTTTTCAAACGGTTCTTGGATCAAGAGTAATACCATTCCTGCAAGTGAATCTCGTTGGGGAAGTTTCAATGAATTGGAAAAAAATAATGAGCGTAAATTGCTTACAATTCTAAAAAATGCCTCTACAAACGAGAGCAAGAAAGGAAGTATTGAGCAAATTTTAGGTAGCTATTTCAACTCGTTCATGAACGAACAAAAACGGGAAGAAATGGGAATTGCCGAAATCAAACAGGAATATGGTAAAATCCTCTCGCTTAAAACATATTCTGAAATCTCTGGAATGATTGCGATGCTTCACAAACAAGGAGTAAACACAACTTTCGGATTTGGTGTTGGACAAGATTTGAAAGAAGTATCAAAAAACATTACTTATTTCTCTCAAGGTGGAATTGGACTTCGTAACAGAGACTATTATTTGAAAGATGACAAAGCACAAATTCGAGTTGAGTACCAAAAATACATAACCAATCTGTTTGTCTTAATTGGCAAAAATCCAGAAGAAGCACAACAAATAAGTGGTCAAATTTTGGAGTTTGAAACCATTCTAGCTAAATCCATGATGTCGCCAGCTGAACTTCGTATTCCGGAAAAAAGCTACAACAAAATGAGTTTTAGAGAAGTTCAAGGAAAATTGAAAGCATTTAATTTTGAAAATTATCTAAACGTTCTTGGTGCTAAAACAATGGACACCTTGATTGTTAGTCAACCTGAATATGTAGAAACAATTGAAGGACTTGTACGTTCTATGCCTATCGAAACATGGCAAAACTACCTAACTTTTAGTCTTTTCAATAATTATGCACCGCATTTAACGCGTGATTTTGTCAAAACACATTTCGCATTTTATCAAGGTGTTTTGAGTGGTAAATCAGAAATGAAAAAACCTGAAGAACGCATCATTCAGGAATTAACGGGAATGACAATCGGTGAAGGTTTAGGGAAATTGTTTGTTCAAGAACATTATTCTGAAAATGCGCAAAAACGAGTAAATTCAATGGTTGACAATCTTTTGTTGACTTTTGAAGAGCGTATTAACAATTTGACTTGGATGTCTTCAAAAACGAAAAAAGAAGCACAAGTTAAGTTAAAATCCATAGGTAGAAAATTAGGTTTTCCGTCCAAATGGGAAGATTTTTCTGATTTGAACATTACAAGTGATAACTACGTTCGCAATGTCAAAGAATGCAGCATGCGCGATGTACGCAAAAATTTAGAAGAACTTTACAAACCTGTTGATAAAGAAAAATGGGGAATGCCAGCACACATGGTAAATGCATACTACCATCCTTTGTTAAATGAGATTGCTTTTCCAGCTGGAATTATGCAACCTCCTTTCTTCGATGAAAATGCAGAAGATGCTGTCAATTATGGTCGTATTGGAATGGTAATCGGTCATGAATTTGTACATGGATTTGATGATATGGGTTCTAAATTTGCAGCAGATGGAAGTTTCACCAATTGGTGGAGTGAAGAAGATCGCCGCTTATTCGAAGAAAAAACAAAAATCTTAGGTGAAACATTCTCAGGATTTTGTCCTGTTGATGGTCATTGCGTGAATCCGGATTTGACGATGGGTGAAAACATCGCCGATTTAGGTGGAATTACCTTGGCGTACTATGCATATACCAAAACAGAAGAATTTAAGTCTGGAAAACTGGTAAATGGATATTCTCCAGCTCAACGATTCTTCCTTTCATTTGCTCAATTGTGGAAAATCATGTACACAGACGAAGAATTGAAAAACCGAATTGCTAATGATCCTCATTCGCCAGGAATGTACCGTGTAAATGGTCCATTAATGAATTGCCCTGAATTTTTCGAAGCATTCGGAGTGAAACCAGGCGCGCC
>CAYRMV010000163.1:0-6915 GCA_964425255.1 uncultured Flavobacteriales bacterium | reverse complement strand
AACACAAATTTTCGCTTAACTTTTTTAGTGCTCCACAGATTTTTGCACTGATCCCTGATCCGTTCTCATCCCTCATTAATTGGTCATAAAAAAAGCTCAGCGAGAAACTGAGCTTTTTTAAATTTTCTGCGGAGAGTGAGGGATTCGAACCCCCGGTACCTCTCGGTACAACGGTTTTCAAGACCGCCGCAATCGACCACTCTGCCAACTCTCCGGGGGCAAAATTAGTAATACTTTGAATACTGGCAATGAAAAAAATGAAATTTTCTCAAACTATTTTATCTTTCTTTGATTATCAAAATGTTAGGAAGAAGTGAAATTTCCGTTTCCTCAATAAAAGCGACATTTCAAGTTATTTTCGCGTTAGATAAGGATGATTTATTGTATTTTTATCGACTAAGTAGAAAGTCAAAACTTTCGTTTAAAACTCAAAAAATGAAAAATACTCTTTTCTTTTTAATGCTTTTGTCTGCTTCATTCACATTTGGACAAAAAAACAAACAATTGAAAGCTTACATAGATCACAAATGTTTTTATGCCCCATCCCTAGGAAATTATGTTGAAATTCAAATGCAATTTGTTGGATATACACTGAATTACAAGCCAATTGCGAATGATTTACAAGCAGAAGTTGCCGTACAATTAAAAATCACTCAAAATGGAAACACCATCAAATCCGATGCGTATTTATTGAAAAGCCCATTGATGAGAGATAGTATTGTTGATGATTTCTATGATTTGAAACGTTTTACCGTTCCAGCAGGAAACTACGAAATTGAAGTTTCATTGGAAGACGTAAACAACTCAAACAAAGCGATGACAGGAAAACTGCCTTTAGAAGTGAGAGATTTGAGTAAAATTGCTGGTTTTTCAGATATTCAAGTTGCTGAAGTGATGACACCAACTGAAACTCCATCTACATTTAGTAAATCAGGATACGACATGGTGCCACGAATTTCTAATTATTATCCAGAGCAAACCAATTCGATTCCGGTATATTTTGAAGTGTATAGTCATGATGAAAAACAAACCGTTTTCGGATTAAAACAAACAGTTTATTCAACAAAAACAAAACAAGAAATTGAGGCATTAACTCGCTTTTCAAAGTTAGAAGTGAACCAAATTCAACCTGTTATTCGAAATTTAGATATTCAAGAATTGTATTCGGGTGAATATGTTTTAGAGTTTTCATTGTTATCAAAAGAAAATCAAGAATTGGCAAAAACAACTTATTATTTCGAACGATCCAAGGAATTCACGGGATATGTTGATGTAGAAAAGATTGTATTGGATCCCGCATTTCAAGCATCAATCACGGACGACAGTGTGTTCTTTTACATGGAGAGTTTGATTCCAATTTCTCGTCCAGCTGAAGTAAAAAATATCCTTTCTATCCTAAAAAAGAAAGATACGGAAAATTGCCGCAAACACATACAAGCATTTTGGGCTCAAAGTTCAAATGGAGCCAATGTCTATGATAGTTGGATGAAATACAAACAACAAGTTCAACTCGTTCAACGTTTGTATAAAAACAATTTCATGGAAGGATTTGAAACAGATCGCGGGCGAGTTTATTTACAGTATGGCCCGCCTAATTCGATTATTTCAAGAGAAACTTCTCCATCTGAATATCCATATGAAATTTGGGTTTATGACAAAATCAGACAATTTTCAAACAAGCGCTTCATTTTTTACAACCCAGATTTAGTTCCAAATTCACATCGATTGTTGCATTCAGATATGATCGGAGAATTACAAAATTACCGTTGGCAACAAGCATTGGCGAAACGAAATTCTCCAAACAGAAATATCGATGATCCAAATGATGGAAACAACCAACATTTTGGAGGAAACAGTCAAGAACTTTACGAACAACGTTAATTCAGTGAGCTCAGATCAACTTGCGATTGTCATTCTTAATTGGAATGGAAAACATTTTTTAGAACAATTCTTACCAAGTGTTATCACACACAGTGAAAATGCAAAAATTATTGTTGCAGACAATGCATCAACAGATGATTCAGTTTCATTTGTTCGCCAACATTACCCACAAATTGAGATTATCATAAACGAATCGAATGGCGGATTTGCCAAAGGGTACAACGATGCGCTAAAACATGTATCTAGCCCGTATTACTTGCTCTTAAACAGTGATATTGAAGTCTCTCCCGATTGGCTCAAACCGCTAATACATGCGATGAACAACGAAAAGATTGCTGGATGTCAGCCCAAAGTGATCGCTTACAAAGAACGTTTTCGCTTCGAACATGCAGGAGCATCCGGAGGGTTTTTAGATCATAATTTTTTCCCTTTTTGTCGTGGTCGAATTTTTAGTGAAATTGAAGCTGACCAAGGGCAGTACGAAAATGAAATGAAAATTTTCTGGAGTTCAGGTGCTTGTATGTTAATTCGATCAGAACTATTTCATCAAGTTGGCGGATTTGATGAAGATTTTTTCGCTCACATGGAAGAAATTGACTTGTGTTGGCGGATCAAACGACTTGGCTATGAATTCATGGTTGCACCGAGTTCGACCGTCTATCACGTCGGAGGAGGAACACTCGATTATCTTTCACCACGAAAAACCTATTTAAACTTCCGAAATAGTTTATTTATGATTTGCAAAAATTATACGGGTTGGTTATTTCCCAAACTATTTTACCGCATGAGTTTAGATGGAGTTGCTGCAAGTATGTTTCTACTTTCTGGAAAGCCTCGTCATTTCTGGGCTGTATTTAAATCACATGTTGATTTTTATCTTGTTTTTGGGAAAATGTACGCGAAACGAAAGCAAATTCAACGAACAGAAAATAATACAACATTAAGCGGTTTCTATTCGGGCAGTATTCTTTGGGCAAGGTATTTTAAACAAATCAAATCGTTTTCCAAATTAAACGCTCGTTTTTTCAAAAATTGATTCTTTTGCAAGCACAATTGAATGAAAAGAAGTTCAAAACTTTTACTACCTTTGTGATCCCAAAAAAGTCAAAAATATGTTTGAAAATCTTACCGACAAGTTTGAAAGAGCATTTAAAGTATTAAAAGGTCAAGGCCAAATTACAGAAATCAATGTTGCAGAAACATTGAAAGAGGTACGTAGAGCTTTATTAGATGCCGATGTTAACTTCAAAACAGCGAAAGAATTTACGGTAAGAGTGAAGGAAAAAGCGATGGGTCGCGATGTGTTGACCTCGATTTCTCCTGGACAATTAATGACCAAAATTTGCCACGAAGAGTTGGTTGAATTGATGGGTGGAAATGAAACTGAAATCAGTTACCAAGGAAATCCGGGAATCATTTTGATGTCTGGACTTCAAGGATCAGGTAAAACCACTTTCTCAGGAAAACTAGCCAACTATTTAAAAACCAAGAAAGGGAAAAAACCACTTTTGGTAGCATGTGACGTTTACCGTCCAGCAGCGATTGACCAGTTGCATGTTTTGGGTGAGCAATTGGGAGTTGAAGTATTTTCAAACAAAGAAGAAAAAAACCCGGTTGCCATTGCTGAAGCAGCGATCCAATATGCGCGAAGCAATTCATTCAATGTAGTGATTGTGGATACCGCTGGTCGTTTGGCGATTGATACACAAATGATGGACGAGATTGAGCGTGTGAAAAATGCGATCAAACCGACAGAAACCTTGTTTGTTGTGGATTCTATGACAGGTCAAGATGCTGTAAACACAGCAAAAGCCTTTAACGACAAAATCAATTTTGATGGTGTTGTGTTGACCAAATTAGACGGTGATACACGAGGAGGAGCTGCATTATCTATCAAAGCGGTTGTTGACAAACCCATTAAGTTTGTTGGAACAGGTGAAAAGATGGATGCGATTGATGTGTTCTATCCAAAGAGAATGGCTGACCGTATTTTGGGAATGGGTGATGTTATTTCCTTGGTTGAACGTGCACAAGAGCAATTTGATGAAGAAGAAGCACGCAAACTTCAAAAACGAATTCAGAAAGATCAATTTGATTTTAATGACTTTTTAGGTCAGCTACAACAAATCAAAAAGATGGGTAATGTAAAGGATTTGTTAGGTATGTTACCCGGCATGGGAAAAGCATTGAAAGATGTTGACATTCAAGACGATGCATTTAAACATATCGAGGCGATTATTCACTCCATGACACCCAAAGAAAGAGCTAATCCATCCTTATTAAACGGACAACGCAAAAACAGAATTGCAAAAGGAAGTGGAACATCCATCCAAGAAGTCAATAAACTTTTGAAGCAATTTGAAGATACACGCAAAATGATGAAAATGATGAGCAACCCAAAAAACATGATGGGTATGATGAAGCAATTCAAAAATATGCGTGGAGGAATGCCGGGGATGTGATTCTTATTTTTTCGTTTTTTCACCCTTTAAACGCAGTTTTTCTTTCTTGCGTAACATGTCTTTTCGATAATTTTCAAAATAAGCACTGTAATCTTTATTTGCATGATTTTGTATGTAAATAATTACTTGCTTTAGGTTTTCAATTCTATTATCATAATAATCTAAGGTTGGTTTAAAATATCGAGCAGTTTTCCAATTTGTTTCAGAAAGTAAGTAAAAAAACTCATTATTCAATTCCGAATAGCCGGTATATTTCACTGCTTCATCGTTGTAAAAAGAGGTAAAAATTGGGTATGAGAACTTTTGAATTGAGTCTAGATTACTTTTATAATCGTACGAAGCATGATAAATTTTTTGTTTCTTTTTTAAAGCCGATTTAAATGTGGGTATTTGATTCAATAAAAAAAATGCTGGATAAATCGGAACATGCGTAGAAGCCATAAATTCGGGTGAAGCATCGTAATATTTTCTCGATGATCTTTTAATGTGATAAAACTCAAAGTGTTTACTCTTATTATTCCAAAACCTACTTTTTTCAGAAGTCTCAATGTTACTCCAAGTAGGATCCATTAAATGCCAACTCTGATTGTAAAACACAATATTCCATTGATGATTGGGGTAAATTTTGTAGTGATGGAAAACTTTTTTGCAAATGGTAAGAAGTTTTTCTTTTACTTTTCCCGAAACAACAAAATTCGGTATTTTGCTTTTATCACATAAATAGCTGAAAACACGCGCATAATCCCTACAAACACCTTTTTTTCTTTGGGCCGTGTATTCAGGAGAAAAAGAAGGAGCGTGCATATCTCCAAATCTTTCCCAATCGTACGAAAAATATATCCCTAAATATCCATAAAACATCCATACACGTTCTTCATCAGAATATCCATTTATGTGAATAAATCGATGTACGCTGTCTAAATTGGTCAGTTTTGATTTGGGAATAAAACTCACGATACTATCTAACTCTCTTTTTCTTAGCGAAGACAATTGTGAGTATAAGCAATTAGTTATCGCGAGAAAAATTGTAACACTCAAAAAATGTTTAGAGAATTTAGTCATTGTAAATTAGTATAACGACCAATCATTCACTTGTTACATTTACCACTCAAAAGCATCCTCTTTGAACCAATTTCCTTGTACACGCAAAGTTTGTTCAATCACATCTCTTACACATCCCTTACCACCAAAAATGGGTGATTGATAACGTGAAATTGATTTAACTTCAATTGCCGCATCTTGAGGACAAACAGGAAGACCAACAAGTTTCATCACCGGAATGTCTGGGATATCATCGCCCATGTAAAGCACTTGTTCATCTGAAAAACCATATTTTTGTTTACAATGTTGATACACACTTGACTTATTGTGCGCACTTAAAAACACTTCCGTTACACCAAGTCCCAAAAGTCGATCTTGAACATCTTTCGAATTTCCACCAGTTATAATTAAAATTCGGTAGTTATTCTTGGATGCATATTGGAGAGCATATCCATCTTTAGAGTGCAAAGTACGATACACTTCTCCATTTTGAAGCATCACCTCCCCTGTTGTTAAAACACCATCAACATCAAAAATAAAGGTGGTGATTTGAGGTAAAATTTCTTTATAACTATTCATTTTTGTCTGATTTATATGTCTCTCGAATGCTTTTAGTCAAAACTTGATAGACCTCAAGTACGTTACCTTCTAGTAACATCTCGTGAGCCTTAATTGTTGATTGATCACCTCTTCGCGCAGGCCCAGTTTGAACATCTAAAGGTTTATTATCTTGTAACTTAGCAACTGTTTCATCCAACAATGGAAGCAATACTTCCATAGACAATTGATTTTTATGAAGAAAATCATCCGCAATAAAAGCCAAATGATTCGTGAAATTATTGATAAAAACAGCGGCTACATGAAGCTTTTTACGTGTTTCAGAATTCGCAAAATGGACATTTCTACTCAATTTCCAAGCCAAATCAAATAAAGCTTGCTGAAAAAATGGCTCCTTTGCTTCAATGAAAAATGGAACTTTGGTTAAATCAATTTTACGATGCTTACTGAAAGTTTGTAACGGATAAAAAACACCAACCATCGATACATTCGAAAAACGAGTTAGATCCAATGCACCCGCAGTATAAACAAATGGCTGACTAGGCTTTATCTGACCTGCTAACTCTTCAACTGAATCATCTGGCACACAAAAAACCACTAAATCGGATTCAGGAAAATCATTCAGAGTTGAAAAAGATTCACAATCACAAATCGACGCTAATTTTTCTGCCTCGACCTTGTTTCTACTGAAAACACCTGTTATCTTAACCCCTTCGTTAAATAGCTCATTTCCAAGGAGGAAAGCAACATTACCCGAACCAACGATAAAAACCGAATCAATCTGAAAATCCATTACTCAAAGGTAAAAAATGGAATTGAATTATTATTGACTTATTCAATATTGTTTTAAACATAAAAGAAAGAAATCGGCTAAAAATATGGATTTGAAATAAAATTAAAATGAGTGTTCATTTCCAAGAGCTTTTTCCAGCTTTCCGCTAAATTTTCATCATTCCCTTCTTTTTACTAACGC
>CAYRMV010000162.1:0-6931 GCA_964425255.1 uncultured Flavobacteriales bacterium | reverse complement strand
AAAGATTAACTCAACTGTTTCCAGGTGAATACTTTGTGACAATATCCATACTTTTTATCGCAACAGGGTATTATTTTCATTCAATTTATAAAATCGAAAATCAACCTTTTCATATTGCTAACAAATACCTTGATGGTGATCGATTAGTTGGTGAAATTGAAGCTATTTCTCCTTTGAAAGGGAAATTTAGAAAATGTGAATTAACTGTTCATCAACTTATTCGACATAAAGACACGGTATCTGTACAAGGGAAAATCTTGTGTTTTATTGAAGATCAATCTGAGAAAATTAAACCTAGAAACTTGATCTACACGAATGCTAAACTAGTACGTATTGCGAATAAAAAAAACCCAGGTGAATTTGATGCAGTTTCATTTTGGAAAAATAAAGGTATAGCACAAACAGCATTTCTTTCACAAGGTACTTATTTCAATATTGGAAACACATCAGGCAAATGGTCAGATATTTTTGATAATTGGAGAATTTTTTTTGGGAAAATCATTGACAAATATGTTCAAGGTAAAGAACAAGGTATTGCCAAAGCGCTCATTTTAGGTGATCGATCTGGATTAGATAGTGAAATTACACGTCAATTCGGAAATACGGGTGCAATGCATGTTCTTGCTGTTTCTGGCTTGCATGTGGCTATCTTGGTTCAAATTCTACAATGGATTCTAGGTCAATTCCCAAGATATATTTCGAAAAAAAACGCGCTAATCCTTGGTTTAGTAATCGTTTGGATATATGCATTTATGACAGGATTTTCCGCTTCTGTTGTTCGCTCGGCATGGATGTTTACGTTCCTTTCTGCAAGTACACTTCTCCAAAGAAATTATTATCCTTTTAACTCTCTTGCTGCCTCAGCCCTCCTCATTTTAATTTGGAACCCTAACTTCCTATTTGACATCGGATTTCAACTTTCCTACCTCGCAATGATCGGCATATTTTTATTTTACAAACCTTTAAGTCAATGGATTTACTTCAAAAATAAATGGATTCGGCAAGCGTATGAAGGTACAATGGTCGGAATCGCAGCACAAATTATGACCGTTCCTTTTACACTTTATTATTTTCATCAATTTCCCAATTATTTTGTACTTACCAATCTAGGTTTGATGGTTTTCTCTTTTCTTGTTCTTGCAATTGGTTTAGCATTATTTACTTTCTCCTGGTGGAATTTTGCCGCTAAATACATCGGAATCATTTTAACTTTTTCTTTCGCTGCCATGCTTTGGATTATTCAAACCATTGATGCCATACCTGGCGCAGTTTCCTCTGGTTTTGTTCTTCAAAAATGGGAAGTAATTCTTCTTTTTACATTAATACTATCGTTTTACTTCATTTTGCAAAAACAGCATTGGAAAGGATTAATCGCCACTTTAGTTATCTGTTTTGGATTAGTCAATTGGATTGTTATTCAACGAATGGACAAAATGGAAAGAAATCAAATTGCCTTTTTAAACGCTAAAAATCCTTGTGTCATTATTCAAGAAAATGGTTGGTTAATCTGCTTGTATGCCAATAGAAACAAAGAAACGAAAGGAGTAAAATTTAATGTTGAATCTTTTCAAAAAATGTACCCTGGTAAACTGAAATACGTCGAAATATCACAGAAAAAAACAACAAACATAGCAATCGGTAAATCACAATGGAATATTATTCATGTAAAAAATGGATATGAAATTTCTAATGGACAAAAAAACTACTTCTTAGCAACAGGTGAAAACTACCAAACAAACTCAAAAACAATTATTTATGCTCCATGGTTGGAAGGAACAAATCGGAAATATGCGTTAACCAAAGGTGCTCTTTCTTTTAATTTGTAGTTTATTCGTCGCAGATCTGTCTTCTCAAATTATTTTCTTTCATCAACTATTTCAATCCTAATTTGTTCTATTCATAAACTCAAAATGAAACGTGCTTTAGTTTGGTACAAAACCGATTTGCGCATCGAAGATAACGAAACCTTGGTTCGCGCCGTACAAGAAAACGATGAGATCATTCCCGTTTATGTTATTGATCGATCCTATCGGGATAAAACAGCTTTCGGATTTCAAAAAACTGGTAATTTCCGAATGAATTTCATACTCGAATCGCTACATAATTTGAAATCACAACTACAAGCAAAAGGTTCCAACTTAATTGTCACTGTTGGATTACCGGAAGAGAAAATCCCAGATCTGGCCAAACAGTTTGGTGTCGATCGGGTTTACGCAAAAAAAGAAGTCGCTTTCGAGGAAAAACGAACCGAACAAAAAGTGGAAAAAGAACTTTGGAAATTCAAATGTACGCTCGAAACATGCAGCACAAGCACTTTATATTATGCCACTGACTTACCTTTTGGACTGAAAGACATTCCAGACGTTTTTACAACTTTTCGAAAAAAAATTGAACGAGAAACAGAAATCCGTCCTATTTTTCAAGCACCAAATGCGATTAAAAGTTCTAAATTACCCGATTCACCACTTCCTACATTAGCACAACTTGGGTTCGAAGCGATCAAAAAACACCCAAAATCTGCTTTCCCTTTTTCGGGAGGAGAATCTCAAGCTTGGAGGCGCTTGAACAACTATTTTTTTGAGCAACAACAGATTTTAACATACAAAGAAACCAGAAACGGACTGATCGGGACAGATTTTTCAACTAAATTTTCGCCTTGGTTAGCACAAGGATGCATTTCACCAAGAAGCATCTACCACCAAGTCAAAAAATTTGAATCTGAAATGGAAGCGAATGAATCAACTTATTGGGTCATTTTTGAACTCATTTGGCGCGACTATTTCCGCTTTTCGTTTAAAAAACACCACAACAAATTCTTCCAACAAGCTGGAATTAAGGGAGATGAACACCCCATAAATTCACACAATGAACTAAAATTCAATCGCTGGAAAAACGGAGAAACGGGTCAAAATTTTGTCGATGCCAACATGCGCGAATTAAAAGCAACTGGATTCATGAGTAACCGTGGAAGGCAAAATGTAGCCAGCTATTTGTGTCACGACTTACAACTCGATTGGCGATACGGTGCGGCCTATTTTGAAGAAATCCTAATAGACTATGATGTATGTAGCAATTGGGGAAATTGGGCGTATCTTGCTGGGGTGGGCAATGATCCGCGGGGTGTTCGTGCTTTCAATGTGGAAAAACAAGCAAAAGATTACGACAAAGATGGAGCATATCAAAAGCTGTGGTTATCCGATTCTTTTTAGGAGCTTTTCCTGCATTCCATTGTATTTTCAGCATAAACTCCCTTTTTGAAACAGAATCTTCATGAGCTTCTATTGTCGCTATGAATCTTCTTTCAAAAATGGTCGTTTACGCTGAAAGATGCCTTTCCATTCAGGGCTAAAATGGACAAGTATCTTATTCTAACTCAAATCGACTTTTCAATTCATCGACAACACTTGCGTCTTCAATGGTTGAAGGAATCTGAAATTCAACACCATCAATTAGTTGACGAATCATTTTACGCAATATTTTCCCCGATCGTGTTTTCGGCAATCGATCTACAATTACTACTTTTCGCAAGGAAGCTACTGCTCCAATTCGCTCTCGAATCAATTGAATTAATTCATGTTCCAATTGAAAACGTTCAATCGAATCATTCTTTTTAACAACAACCAAAGCAAGTGGAACTTGACCTTTCAATTCGTCTTGGATTCCAACCACTGCACATTCAGCTACTGACTGGTGAGAAGATATGTTTTCTTCCATTTCAGCGGTTGACAATCGATGTCCAGCAACGTTAATCACATCGTCGACACGACCTGTAATAAAAATATGTCCATTTTTATCTTTGTAACCGCCATCTCCCGTAAAAAAGTATCCATCATATTGTGACAAATAACCCGACTCAAAACGATCATGATTATTCCACAAATCCATCAAAGTACCAGGAGGTAAAGGTAATTTTGTTACAACAAAACCTTCTTGATCAGCCCCAAGTTCTATTCCTTCATCATTCAAAATTCGAATATCATAACCACAAACTGCGTGTCCTACAGATCCAAGAACAGTTGGCATTTTTTCAACTCCGACCATATTGGCTGCCATAGGCCAACCCGTTTCTGTTTGCCAAAAATGATCAATTGCAGGTATTGGAACATGTTTTTGAAACCATTGAATTGTTGCAATATCACAACGTTCTCCCGCTAAAAACAAGGTTCTAAAAGAGGATAAATCATATTTTTTAATGAATTCACCAGCAGGATCATCTTGTTTGATTGCTCGAATTGCTGTTGGTGCAACAAATAATACCCGGACTTGATGTTCTTCGATAACACGCCAAAAAGTAGATGCATCAGGTGTTCTAACTGGTTTTCCTTCAAAAACGATTGTTGTATTCCGATTAATCAGCGGACCATAGGCAATATAACTATGTCCTACAACCCAACCTACATCTGAAGCAGCCCAAAAAACTTCCCCAGGATGAAGATTATAAATATACTTCATCGAAAATTTCAATGCTGTTGCATAACCTCCCGTGTCCCGGACAATCCCTTTGGGTTTTCCTGTTGTACCTGAAGTATACAAAATATACAAGGGATGAGTCGATTCAACAACAACACAATCCGCTTCTTCGGATCCAAAAACCAATGCCGTATAGTCAACATCATATTGTTTGAATGGAACTTTTGCTCCTAATTTTCTGTTGAAGACGATAACACGTTCAGGTTTGTGTTCAGCAAGTTCAATCGCCTCATCGACTAAGGGCTTATAAGCAATCAAACGATTTACTTCAATTCCAGATGATGCAGTCAAAATTACTTTGGGTTTACAATCATCAATTCGAATCGCTAATTCATTGGGTGCAAATCCACCAAAAACAACGGAATGAGTGACACCAATTCTAGCACATGCCAACATGGCAAATAATGCTTGCGGGATCATCGGCATGTAAACTACGGCTGTATCTCCTTTCTTCAATCCAAGCGAAATCAAGCCTCCAGCAAGTTTTGCTACTTCTGATTTCATTTCCGAATACGTAAATTTCTGTACAGTTTGTGTAACAGGCGAATCATATATAATGGCGATTTGATCTCCAAAACCGTCTTCAATATGTTTATCTAGTGCTAAATAACAAGCGTTCAACTCTCCATCTTCGAACCATTGGGGGTATCCATATTGATTGGTAGATAAAATGCAGATGGGTTGTTTGTACCATGCTATTTCACCTGCCTGCTCTTTCCAAAATTCGCTTGGCTTTTCGATGCTTTTCTGGTAAAAATCTGCGTAATTCATAGTAGTTTTATTCTTTAATTCTTGAAGATTAATTTAACACATTGTTAAAACAATTGTAAAAATATAGAAAGTCGTTGTAAATTAGATGATATTTTTCACATTTAGAATGATTTTAATTAAGTACTTCACATTGGTACTGATAACTATCTTTATTGTTATAAACCTTTTTCTCAAAACAGACAAAAAGATTCAATAACTTATTTTGCTTTGCAGAGTAAACGATGGAGGGGAAAACATCATTAAATTAACTGATCTTAAACCTTTTTACGAAAAATTGAAATTTCAGCCAACATTCAAACTGGAAACCATCCGTAATAGAAATCCAACACAAAAAACTTCATAGTTTGTGTTTTGAAAGAATGAGTAACTTGAACTTAATTGTCAATTAAAAAATTTAAAAATGACTCGAAACCATCATACATTCGCATTAATTCATCATTGGTAGTACAATAAGGAGGATTGAGAAAAATAACATTTCCAAGAGGACGAACGAGTAAGCCTTTTTCCAAAAAATAATCGTAAGCAACATCTCTCAAGGACGAAAAATAAGACGATCCAACTTCTTGTCTGATTTCCAAAGCAATAATGGTTCCTTGTTGTCTAACGGAAATTAATTTTTCATGGTTAACTATCCTATTTTTGAATTGCGAATGTTGTTCCGATATCCGATGGATTGCTTCGCTAAATGAGGATCGATGAATTAATTCAATGTTCGCACATGCAACTGCACACGCTAAAGCATTCCCCGTGTAAGAATGTCCATGCAACAACGCTTTTGATTTTTCTGGAGCCAAAAATGCATCGTAAATTGCTTGTGAGGCAACGGTCAACCCCAATGGTAAAACACCCGCAGTTAACCCTTTCGACAAACAAACCATATCTGGTTTGGTAGTACAATAATCCATGGCAAAAAGCTTCCCAGTTCTGCCCCAGCCAGTCATGATTTCATCAAAAACAACCAATACCCCGTGTTTTTTAGCACAATTGCTTAATCGATCTAAAAATTCAGGACGATACATGCGCATGCCAGCTGAACCCTGCACCAAAGGCTCAACGATGAGACAAGTAAATTCTCCTGTTTCAAACAATTTCTCAGCTTGTTGAAGAATTTGTTCTTCGTTTTCTTCTGTAGGAAATGGAATGAAATCGACATCAAAAAACAAATGTTCAAAAGGTTCATTGAAATATCCTCTTTGGCCAATAGACATCGCACCAAACGTATCGCCATGATAAGCACCTTCTATAGCGAGAACTCTTTTTTTGGGCATTTGTTTATTGTGCCAATATTGAAATGCCATCTTTAAAGCTACTTCTACTGCCGTAGAGCCATCGTCTGAAAAAAATACTTTTGCCAAATTATCTGGCAGCAGTTTCAATACTTCACGAGAAAGTTCAACCGCTTTCGGATGTGTTGCACCCGCAAAAATCACATGATCTATTTCGTCAAATTGATTTAACAAAGCTTGCTTGATGTGTTGGTTTCCATGACCATGCGTACATACCCACCACGAAGAATTACAATCTAAATATGATTTTCCGTCTGCAGCAAAAAGTGTAGCATCTTTGGCTCGTATAACGGGAATTGGAGGTCGTTCTGTTTGCATTTGAGTAAACGGATGCCATACATAAGCTTGGTCTTCCTGTATCCAATTTGACATGAGTTTTTTCAACAAAGATACAATCCACATAG
>CAYRMV010000161.1:0-7040 GCA_964425255.1 uncultured Flavobacteriales bacterium | reverse complement strand
GTGTGCCTTATCCTTCGCTGGTTATTCTCAGACGATCACGCTTAAAATTTTATTCGACGGAGATTATAAAAAGGATTATATAAGTTCTACAGACCGCACCGTTTTGACCTTAAAAGGTACCGGATGCAAATTTTTTCGTGCAGAATCTGAGGAAGTCTTGATTACTCAGGTCAACCAAACGGAAAGTTATGTCTTCCCTAATAAAGACCATGACATAGCGTACATTCATTTCTATTGTGCGCGCGATACCGCAACTTATTATCTGGGGACAATGCGAAAGGAGATTAGGTAGTGAGTGGATAAATTCTTTCAGAATGGTTATTTGATCCCTGGTCAACTCGGGAATTTCTTTTATTTTTCGCTTCATGAAGACAATTCATGTGACAGCCGCTGTAATTAGTGATCAGGATCGCATCTTGTGCGTTCAAAGATCGGCAAATAAATACAATTACATCTCCGAAAAATGGGAATTCCCGGGAGGGAAAGTTGAAGAGAACGAAGCCATTGAAGATACCATTGTACGTGAGATCGAAGAAGAATTGAATTTAGTTATTCAAGTGGATAATCATTTGATTCAAGTGGATCATATTTATCCTGACTTTAGATTGATCATGGACACTTTTCAATGTTCAATTGTTGGTGGCGAGTTGCATTTGAATGAGCATATCGCATACAAATGGTTGCTCAAAGAAGAACTACATACCTTGGATTGGGCCGCAGCAGATGTGCCAATTGTGGAATTGTTGATGCGAATATAAAACGGATGTTAAAAATGAAATTTCACGACGGTTTAAAAGCTTGACAAAACCGAAGATTACTATCTTAGCAAGTAATGACCACTTTACTTTTAATTTAACGTTGTGTCAATACCAGTAATTGATTTATTTGCAGGTCCTGGGGGACTAGGAGAAGGTTTTATGTCCTTAAAGGATGAATCAGGCCAAGCCATTTTCGATATTAAACTTTCGATTGAGAAAGATCCGAATGCTCACAAAACACTAACATGGAGAAGCTTTTACCGGCAATTTGTTAAGGATGGAAGAGATGTCCCGGAAGAATATTATGTTGCTTACCAACAGACTGATTTATCGAAAAGAGAGGCTATAATCGAGGAGACATTAAATAAATACCCAGAAGGATTAATTGCGAGGAAAGAAGCTCGATTAGTTGAATTAGGATCGCCAGAATGGCCTGCTGAAGTCGTTGATCAAATGATTAAAGAACAGCTTGAAGGTGAGAAGAACTGGGTTTTGATTGGCGGACCACCATGTCAAGCATATTCAAATGTTGGTCGATCTCGAGTTGGAGGTATATACAAAGACGATCACCGGGTATACCTGTATAAAGAATACTTGAGAATAATTGCAAAGCATAAACCAGCTGTTTTTGTAATGGAAAATGTAAAGGGACTCTTATCTGCAACAGTGGATGGAGAGAAAGTGTTCGATTGGATGAAAGAAGATTTGAAGGTAGGCGAAGAATACAAAATTCATTCTTTTGTCAAAGAGCCAAAAGACGATAAAGATTTCCTAATAAGATCTGAAGAATACGGTATTCCTCAAAAACGCCATAGAGTAATCCTTCTTGGAATTAGAAGAGATTACGATCACAAAGGAAAATACCTACTTCCAAAACAACAAGTAGCACTTGAAACAGTCATTGGTAATTTGCCTGAAATTAGAAGTGCGATTAATAGAAAATTTATAGGTCTAAATAACGATCAAAAAAGAACTTATTTAAATATTGAGGATTCTGATGATAACTGGATAAGACATATCAATGAATATCTTTTTAAGGTACAAAGTTGGGGGAGTTTTGATCTCAACGGCCTATCAAAGGGTGTAAAACAATTTCCAAATGGTGTTGGTTCGGAGTTCATTCCAACCAAGAATTCCATTTCTGACAGACACGATCTTTACAAATGGTATACTGATCCAAAACTGAATGGTATTGCAAATCATGAGTCTCGCTCGCATCTTTCACAAGACCTAATGAGATATCTTTTTGCTAGTCTATATGTGGAGAAGCATGGAAAGTTCCCAAGGTTAGAGGACTATTCAGTCCACAGCAAGGATCTTGTCCCTGATCACGCGAACGCCGATTCTGGTAAATTTAACGATCGATTTAGAGTGCAAGTGAAAGATAGACCCGCGACAACAGTGACAAGTCATATTTCCAAAGATGGCCATTATTTCATTCATTATGATCCAAAACAGTGCCGATCATTAACCGTACGTGAAGCAGCACGAATTCAGACTTTTCCTGATAATTATCTTTTTAGGGGCAGTAGAACACAACAGTTCCATCAGGTAGGGAATGCTGTCCCTCCATTTCTAGCATTTCAACTATCTCAAATTGTTAAAGACATTCTAACCATAGATTAATATGAATAACCACTATGAAGAAGCAATTCCTAATCCGGAATATTTAATTAAATCAATAGCCGAGCAAGGATACAGCCTGGAAACTTCACTTGCCGATCTTATTGACAATTCCATCTCTGCTGGTGCCAATGAAGTAGAAATTCTGCTGAATATGGAAAATGAACCATTTAAGCTTTTTATTGCAGACAACGGTTCGGGCATGACGGAAGAAGAATTAGCGATGAACATGAGATTTCCGAGTAATTCTCCTGAAAACAAGAGAGAAAACAGTGACTTGGGCCGTTTCGGACTTGGTTTAAAAACCGCTTCGTTTTCCCAGACGAGAAAGTTAACTGTTCTTTCAAGAAAAAAGGGAGGAATAACATATTCTGGACGCACTTGGGATGTTGATTTTTTAAAAACCAATGGTTGGGGTATAATAATAAACACTGATTCCGAAATAGAAGAATTCCTAAAAGAATACAATCACCTTTCAAATTCTTTTAGTAATGGATTTGATCAGTATTCACCTAACACAATTGTCATATGGTCTGGCCTGTATAAATTCGAAAATTATCTAGACATCAATAATCGTAAAAATGCTTTAAGTAAGGAAATAAATGAAGTTACTTCTGATTATTTAGCCTTGGTATTTCACAGATTTTTAGAACGTTCCGAAAATAGAGTTAAAATAAGACTGAATAATACAATTATTAAACCGTTCAACCCATTTCCTAATGAGAACGATTTCAGACAAATTGAACCTAAACAAAGTAAATTTAGATCAGACGTTATAAAAATTGAAGGATTCGTTCTACCTGCTCGAAGTATTCAAGAAAGTTCTTTAGGTAATTCAATTTGGACTACACGCTTTCGCAGTCTAATGGACATGGAAGGAATATACATTTACCGTGCTGACAGAATAATATTGTTTGGTGGTTGGAATGGGATTATTAAAAAAGCTCCTCGCCTACAGTTGGCACGTTTAAGGGTTGAAGTTGGAAATAGCGTTGATCATCTTTTGCATCTAAACGTCGCAAAATCTCAAATTGTAATTCCACATGAATTAAGAACAGCTTTTGAAAACTATATTGAAGAATTAAAAGAAGAAGCTGAAAGAGAATTCTATAATCGAAGTATCAGAAAATTTTCGGGAACAAAATCAAGTCAGAACTATCAATTGTTTGAAAAAAGTTCTTCTAATAAAGGATCAATTTTAGAAGTTAATCTGAAATTCCCTTTAATTCAATCTCTACTCGAAACATGTGACGAAAATCAAAAATCAAAAATAAAATTGATTCTAAGAATGATTAACAACCAAGTGAACAATATTCGTCATGTACATGAAGAAAAAGAATTCACAGGTCTGGTTGAAAAAGATGGAATTGAAGTCATAGAAATTGAAAAAACGATTGATGAATTGTTGAAAACAGGGTTTTCAAATGAGGTAATTAAAAATGATGTATTACCACATCTTGGTTTTAAGTTAAGTTCTCTGCCTGCAGAACTTCAAAACAAATTAAAATGAGATCATGAACTACGTAGATATTTTTAAAAACAGAATAAAACAAGAATTGAGTCATGCTCCAGGTGATAAGGCATTTGTCGATTCTCTTTTTGTCAAAATAAAAGATGATATTCTATCTGCAGGTACATTAATCGGTTTACATTCCGTGGATGACATTACACTTAAAAGTTATTTCGAAACAGCAAAAAGAGAATACCTATCAGTAAATCCTATTGACCCCGGTCTTACATACTCATTAACAAAAAAAGGGTTCAAAACTTGGCTAGACCAAAATCGAGAAAATGACATACAATGGAGTTATTCAGATCGCTATTTTAAATACTTACTAAAAACAGGTCGTTCCCCAAAAGTCGTCGAGGAAACAAAAAGATCAAGTCTTTCAATTATAAAGAAAATTGCAGATCCGAAATCGAAAAACTCAGTTTATGTTAAAGGTCTAGTAGTTGGTGCAGTACAATCCGGTAAAACTGGAAATTTTAATGCGGTTATAAACAGGTCAATAGATTGCGGTTATGGTTTGATAATAGTCTTATCAGGTATAATGGAAGATTTAAGAAGTCAAACACAAAGGCGAATTGAAACAGATGTGATTGGGGAAGGAAGAGATTTAGACAAGGGATCTATTGGCAAGAAAGGTGTTGGTGAAATTGAAAGATTTGGGCCACTAGGTGATTCAAATGTTAAACAGGTAAAATCAATAACATCCATAGAATCAGATTTTAATCAAGCTTTACTTGATTCGGAGTTTAGCCTAAACGACATCAATATTTTGGTCTGTAAGAAAAATGTTAGTGTTTTAAGGAATTTAATTGTTTGGCTGCATGACTGCTTGGAAGATGATAAAACTCAACATAATATTCCCTTTTTACTTTTAGATGATGAGGCAGATAATGCTTCTTTAAATAACCTAGGGGCCAAGGGAAGTGAGTATGCAAGCAAAACCAACAGCCAGATTAGAGCATTATTAGCTCTATTCAATCGCAAAACATATTTGGGTTACACTGCTACCCCTTTTGCAAATGTACTTCAAGATAGAAATGAAATTCCTGATGAAAAGTATATTGAAAAGTATAAAGTAAAAGGCAATCAATCAGAAAAAGAACTAAATAGAGAGGGAAATATTTTTCCTGACGATTTTATCGAACTGCTTGATCCACCGTCAAATTATGTAGGTGCTAAACAAATATTTGAAACTCTCATTCCAATTGAGAATTCAACAGAAGATAACGACAAAATTCCACTTATTGCACCTCCTGTTAAGGACTACATTAATTCATTTCCAAATAGGGTCATTGAAAATGATGAAGGACAAATTGTTGGCGTTGAAAATTATTCTCAACAAGAATGGGATGAAAAAATAGGTGAATCCGGCTATTTAAATTTTTACAGCTATCGAGAATACAGGAAAGGTACACATGCTCCCAAAAAAGAGGATGCTTTCCCGAAGGAACTTCCAGAATCTCTAATTGAAGCAGTGAATTGTTTTCTACTTACTCTGGCTATACGGGAAAGCAGAATTAAGTCAATGATACAATCGGAATTGTATCAGCCTCACAATACAATGTTGGTACACATATCTAGATTTACCAACTGGCAGATTACAACTAAAAAATTGCTGGAAAAATACGTAGCTCAAAGGGTTGCCGACATTAAAAATTTTCCACCAATTAAATCTTCACAAGTTTATAATGAACTTGAACATACTTGGAATAAGCATTACGCTCATATTGTTGAGAATATCAAATTGTATCTTCCAAAAGGTTATGAAGACGAATTTATGGTTCCTATTGTTTTTGATTCAATAAAACGAATTCTGCCAATTGCTGTTGATGGAATTGAAATAAAGGCGATTAACAGTACAACAAAAGACAAATTAGAATATCCAAAACATTCTCCTAAAAAATATATTGCGATCGGAGGTAATAGGCTTTCCCGAGGATTCACCCTTGAAGGATTATCGATCAATTATTTTATTCGAACAACCAATTATTCGGATGCTCTTCTCCAAATGGGGAGATGGTTTGGATATAGACCAGGGTATTTAGATTGCTGCAAAATTTTTACGACTCAAGACTCATTGGACAAATTTAATTCTACAACTAGATGTATCGAGGAATTGGAAATAGAGTTTAAAAAGATGGAACAGCAAGGTAAGGATCCAAAAAGTTTTGAGCTACGAGTACGAAAACATCCAGGAACTCTTGAAATTACAAGGCCATCAATTTTAAAAAACGCAAAAACAGTTAAATGGTCTTACCAAGATCAATTAGAAATGACAACCCAATTCACGGTTCAGAAGGGACAAATCGAATCAGTTTGGGAAAATTTCAGAACGCATATTGCCCCTCGTTTTAATAAAAAAGAATCAGATCTATTAACGTTTAAGACAACCGGTATTGACGTTATTGAAATTTTAAGGAAACAGCCTAATAATTTTGATTCTGACCGAATTAATCAAATGGCTATGTTTATTGAGCTTTGTAATTCCAAAGGACTTTTACAAAATTGGACAATTGCATTAAAAACAACAGGTACAGCTGGAATTGTAAAAAGCCAATTTCTAAATGTAAATCCAGAAATATGCGCGAATGTACAATTAGCAACAAGAACGGGGCCGAGCGCACTTTCACGGGATTTTGAATCATTTCTAAAGGATCGAAAATTCAAAGCAACGGGTAAGAGTGCAAATATCATGTCCTCTACTCTTGATATGGCCGTTACATTAAAAAGTGATGAAATCAATGAGGCAAAAGAAACCTTTTATAAACATAAAGCACATGAGTTAATTCGCGCTGGTAAAGCACAAACCGAAGAAGATGCTTTTGTTTTAGCGCGTGAGTATAAAACCATACCCGAAAGTTATTTCAGATCAAAATTAACAGAAAATGAAGGTGTTTTAATAGTGTATTTATTTGACTCACATTTTACATTCAATCAGAAAGGGAAAAACTCAAAAGATGAATTTGTAAAGTCCAAGTTCCAAGAATTTATTGACAAAGAAAATATTGATCTTGCAATTCCTCTTGTGGGTTATGCAATAGGATTTCCTCCAATCAAAAATGACCCTGGTGGGATTTATATGCAAGGAGATTATGATTTAGATATTAATAATGAAGAGGATCTAGGTGATGAGGGAGATTTTTTGACTG